>JADFUO010000168.1 GCA_015222115.1 Bacteroidota bacterium
AGCTGGATTGCTTTCTGGCAAATTCGGGCACTTGTTCCATAAGCAACAAAAACATATTCAGCATCATCACAGGCAATTTTTTCAAATCTTACTTCATTTTGTTCAATTTTTCGATATTTTGCCTGAAGTTTTTTATTATGTATCTCTTGTCTTGCAGGGTCAAGATCTAAAGATGTAATAATATTTCTTTCTCTGTCAGGAGTTTTACCTGTTGTTGCCCATGGAGTATTTTTCCTGATTTCTTCATCTGTGAACCTTGGTCTATGCTCATCAAATTCAACTTTTTCCATCATTTGACCAATAGCACCATCTGACAAAATCATAGCAGGATTTCTATACTTAAAAGCCAGATCAAATGCTAATCCGACAAAATCTGCCATTTCCTGAACTGATGAAGGAGCAAGAGTTATAATATGATAATCACCATGTCCGCCACCTTTTGTTGCCTGAAAATAATCGGATTGTGACGGCTGAATGGTGCCTAATCCCGGACCTCCTCTAACAACATTTACAACTAAACAAGGAAGTTCTGCTCCTGCCATATATGATATACCTTCCTGCATCAGACTTATTCCCGGGCTTGATGAAGAAGTCATAACTCTTTTACCACATGCTGCTCCACCATAAACCATATTAATTGAAGCAAGTTCGCTTTCTGCCTGAAGAACAATCATCCCAGTTCTTTCTTCCGGTTTTTCCAGCATTAAATATTCCATAATTTCAGACTGTGGAGTAATAGGATAACCAAAATAGCCGTCGCATCCTGCACGAATTGCAGCTTCTGAAATCGCCTCGTTACCTTTCATTAATCTTAATTCTTTCATTATTAAGGTTATTTTTATTGTTTAAAAATTAAATTTTTACCCTGTAAACAGTTATAACACCGTCAGGACATACAATTGCACAATTAGTACATCCCGTACATTTATCATTTATTGCTTGCATATAATGATAACCTTTACTGTTTACTTCGTTTGACATTCCAATTGCATTTACAGGACATGCTGCAATACATACTTCACATCCCTTGCATCTTTCAATATCAACTACAATTTCACCTTTAACTTTTGCCATATTAATATATATTATAGAAAAATTCAAAGTAGATTAAAACCTACGAATTTAAATAAAATAATTTAGATAATCTGTTTTAAATTTCAAATTGACCTAATTTCTAATTAATCTAATTAAATCCCAAACCTCTAATCTATATCTTATTAATTTACAAATTATTATTAAACACTGATAGGTTCTACGCCTGCCCCGTCGTGCTTGCAAGGTTTCGGGGAACGCTGTCAGGTTTATGGAAACCTGTCAGAGTCTGTGCCATAGGCATCCCTTCGGGAAAAGACCTGACAGTGTTTTTGATGGCAAATTTAATGAATTATTCAGGATAAATTACAAACCTATAACTTTGAACATGGAACATTGAACTTTGAACCTTTTTCGCCCTAAAATATCCTTAGTATTCAACATAAAACTATATCTTTATAAATAATTTATTCTCAACTGATATTATATTTCTTCAAATCGTCCCTGAAAAAATCTGAGATTTTCAGGTTCATATATAAAACGTAATCCTTTAATTGTATCCCGTTTTTTATAAAGGGCAATTATGCTTTCTGCAACTTTATTCATGTGAGAGTTAGTGTATGCTCTACGTGGGATTGTCAGACGGACAAGTTCCAGCTTAGGCCTGTAATTTTCGCCGTTTTTCTTTCTTCCGCTTGAAACATTACCGCGTTCCATAGCTCTTACACCTGATTCAACGAACAGAGATGCAGCCAGTGCCTGTGCCGGATATTCATCCTGATCAAGATGCGGAAGGAATCTTTTTGCATCTAAAAAGATAGCATGAGTTCCCGGAGGTTCTACTATCGGGATGCCTGCATCAAGAAGTTTATTACCGAGATATTGTGTTTGTTCAACACGGGCTTTGATATATTCAAACTGTATCATTTCTTTCACTCCTTGTGCATGAACAGCCATATCAGCAGCCGACATGCCTCCGTTAGTGATCGAACCTTCGTATTTTCTCAGCATTTCCAAAGCTCTTTTATAAAAATCTTCATCATCTTTGATTGCAAGAAAACCACCGATATTAACCAAGTAATCTTTTTTACTTGATACTGTACAGCCATCTCCATAACTGAATAATTTACGTAAAATTTCCTTGATTGGAACATCTTTATATCTTGGGTCTTTTTTCTTAATCATATAAGCATTTTCAACTGCACGGGTAGCATCAAACATCTGAGGAATTTTATGTTTTTTGCAAAATTCATAAACCTCTTTTGCATTATCCATTGAAACGGGCTGACCACCTGCAAGATTTACACTTAATTCAAAACTAATATAAGGAATGCAGCCTTCGCCATGTTCATCAATAATTGCTTGTAATTTTTTTATGTCAATATTTCCTTTCCAGATGAATGTTGATTGAGGGTCGTGAGCTTCATCAACAATAACATCAGTAAAGGTTCCTCCTGCAAGCTCCTGATGTAATTTTGTAGTTGTAAAATACATATTACCAGGCACGTATCCATCTTCTATTAAACATTGTGACATAATATGTTCACCTGCTCTACCCTGATGGGCAGGAACAATATATTTATATCCGGTAATATCTTTAAGTGTTTCAACAAAGCTGAAATAATCTTTACTTGATGCCTGTGTTTCAACTCCTTCATTATATTTTGACCATTGCTCAACACTTTGTGCTGTTGTTCCTGAATCCGTTAAAAAGTCAATAGTTATATCTTTAGAAGGAAGGAGGAACGTGTTGTAACCTACTTCTTTTATGATTTTTTTACGGTCTTCAATAGTGTCCATTCCAACATATTCTATTGTTGTGATGATATATGGTTCACAATCAAAATTATATTCAGTTATATCCGGAACTTCCCATTTAAACCTTGCTTCATCATTCCATTCGGGATTATTTATAAGCTTTAAACCGCTGACCTTATCTCTTTCATTGTAAAGTTCGTTTAAGGCTTCGGCAATCTGAGATAACTGATTATTGTTAAATGAAAGTCGTGGAATTTGAAGAGGAATAATATTGCAGTCGGTAAATCTTCCGTCTAAGAAAATCCTTACACCTGATTTTAAATATAAAAAAGCTGCAAGTGTATTAGTTTGATTTTCTTTAATATGAGGAAAAAATTCATCAGCTTTGATATAAATTCCATCACTACCGGTATAAAACGGGATTCCCTTTAAAAGTGAAGCAAAATCTTTAATTTGCTGAGATATCCAGATTGCCTGATGTTCATAAACCATTTCTTTTATACCACGCGCAAATATCTCCATAGTTCTGCCGGCCATTCCACCGTAAGTGTGAAGTCCTTCGTACACAACTACCTCATTCATATATTTTTCATATAACTTGTATTCACTTGTTGCAATTAGTCCTCCGACATTGCAACGAGGATCCTGTGCAGCATCAAGAACACATATATCTGATGCAGAAGCAATTTTTTTTACTATTTCGGCAAGCTTTTTATCAGCAAATTCTGATACATTTTCCCTGATGTAAAGAGCGTTTTCAACAATCCGTGAGAAATTAATAATCAACGGCACATTATGTTCTTTAGTTATTTTGTGCGCTTCTTCTAAATTTGATAAAGAAACAGGACGGAAACCGCTTTTGTATAATTCAATATAAACGTAAGGTGTATTTTTATTTTCCTGAAGATTGATTTTTAAAGCTTTAATATCAATATTTCCTGAAAATTTTGAATCTTCTTGGTCCGACATTATAATTTCAACTGATGCCGAGTGGTCTTTAGTAAGTTCTTCAGGAAGTCTTGAGTTGGAAAAAATCACATCACCTTCTGAAACCATAGTTGTTGTGATAAGTTTATGAGAACCTTTCAGGTTGTGGGTAGGACAAACATAATCAAATCCGAATGTATTTTTAACAACTTCCTGCAGGTATTCAAAGTTACGGCTTCCTGCATAAGTTTCATCGCCAATATATAAT
>JADFUO010000169.1 GCA_015222115.1 Bacteroidota bacterium
CTGCACTACTGATATTCTCCATTGCTTAAAATAATAATACCCTTCAAGAATTGAAACAGCAATTGTGTTTATAACTATTGCAATAATTATATTGTTGAACAAAACAACGCTTAATTTTTTTTCCTGGAAGTGAGGTAATATGGAATAAAGTATCAATACTAAGATTGATATTATAACACTTGCATTAAAATTGGTGAATATTGCTTCACTAATGAGTCTTTTAAAAAATTTCTTATCCCAGGGAAATTTTTCACGTAGGAAATTGACCGTTTTAATATTTGCAATAAAAATTAAAACAGAAACAGTAAATGAAAACAAAAAGCCAATTACTCCTGCTTTTATAGGTTTATCCACATCATCTGTAAGTAAAAATTTGAAATAAAAATATGTAGGGATAATTATTGCTATTAAAATGCTGGCATATATTATTTTCTTGTTGAATTTCATCTTAAATTGGAATATTGGAATATTGGAATATTGGAAAGCCGGCATCTGACATTCAAGTATTTTACCAACTTATTTAAAAGTATCATCCCACTCCCCGTCTTCCATTTTCTTTTGTATTGATTTTATTAATTGTATTAACTCATTTTCAGTTTTATAATGAAGTTTATCTAATTGTTCAAAATATTCTTTTGTAATTTGGTTTGCTTTATAGAAACTAATTAAACATGAATGATATTCGCCACTTGAACCTAATGCTATATACAAAAAACGAAGATATTCTTTAATACTTTGTCTTGAATAACCTTCTGCAATATTTCTACTAATGCTATGAGAACTATCAATGCAATTTGCTACTGTTTTTTTTATTTCAAATGGAAATTTAGTCAATAAGTTACATGTAAGCACATATAAATCAATTGCATCATTCCAAACTCGTAATTGCTTAAATCCTCTGTTTATATTTTTTCTTTCCATACTTAATATTTTAAATTAAAACATTCCATCTTTCCACCACTCCACCATTCCACCATTCCAATATTCCATCATTCCACCATTCAATCATTCAACCATTTCACCTTTCCATCATTCCACCAGTTATTACCACAAATCTACTAAAAAACAATCCTATACTGTGCAATAGGAAAAATTCCCAATTGGTTGATCATTTCCTCCTCACCTGTTGTATTATTAAACATCATCATATACGGATTTTTATGATTTGTAACATTCCGAATATCAATAGCCATTTCCTGTGATACTTTTTTGCCGTCCAATCTGAAGCCTATCCTGATATCAGCTCTGAAATAAGGATCGAACTGCTCGGAAAACGGTCTTGTTTCATCAAGTTCGGTTTGGTGATTTTTCATTGATTCTTCTACATCAACGGGTGTATATCGCAGTCCGCCGGCATAAGTTATTTTAGCATCAATTGTAATGAATTTTTTATGTTTGGCATTTTGTTTTCGTGAAGATAATTCAAATTCTTTTCCTGCCAAAGCATTAAAAACATAATTTCCGTTGAAAGCCGTATTTCTTAACACTCCATCACTGCCTCTATATTTTGATTCATATAAAGAACCGGTAAAAAGATAATATAATCCTTTATCAAGAAACCGCTCAAAAGTCAGTTCTAATCCGTAATTATAGCCGGTGCCGGTGTTTTGTAATGAATCGGGTGAAAACCGTGTGAAAGAATTGTTATTTAAGCTTGAATAAGCACTTTCCTTTTGTTCAACTAATGCATGGAATATATCCTGGTAATAAACTTCTGTTTTAAATCTTAAATTTTTATTAAAATAAATATCATATCCCAAAACAAAATGATTGCTTTTTGTAAAATCCAGATTTTTATTTGGCAGGAAAAAATTTAAATCCGGCAATTCAACCTGTTTGAAATAAACAGTTAAGGGCTGGGAGATACTATGTAATCCGTATGCAAATCCAAGCGATTGAGTATTTGACAAGTGCCATTTTATTCCAAATCTCGGTTCAAGGGAATTGCTGTTATTCAGTGCCAATTGCTGGTAATGAATGCCCGGATTAAATATCAGCTTATCCGATAGTTTGTATTGCCATTGAATGTATGTCTCGTACAAATAAGTAAAATCATTATTATCAACCATTGTAACAAACCTGTCTTTGGAAGCATCATACACAGAATCGGTCAAATTCATGCCAATCCTTTTAACATCCACACCTATTCTGAAATTATTTTGTGAATTGATTTTTTTATTGATATAAAAATTACCGAAAATTCTTGAATCAATAAAATTACTATGATAATAAGGACGAGGTATATTTGTTACGGTACTTACCGAGTCAACAACATTTTCATTAAACATTACGGATGCACCGACAATCAGCTTTGAATAAGTGGTGCTGTTAATTATTAAGGTATGAGAAACACCAATTACACCCATTTTACTTTTTGACAGAATATCCCGATTATCATAAGCATAAAAGTTCTCATCATCTTTGGTAGTATCCCTTTCGCTATATAAAAAATTAATATCGCTGATTCCGCCAAGTCCGAAAATTGATATTTTTCCTATTTTTTTAGTAAGAAAATTAAATTTGAATGTTAAATCCTGATAATTAGGAAGAGCCGTGCCTGTTCCAAAATCAATCCCTATTGCCTGCATCACTCCCATTGTAGAATAACGATAGTTGATTAAGTATGAAGAATTATTGTTTTTAAAAATAGGACCTTCTGCACCAAGTTCAAAACCATTAAAGCCAACTTGTCCTAAAAATTCATGCTTATCATAATTTCCATTACGCATTCGCAAGTCAAAAACACCGGATAGAGCATTTCCATATTCAGCAGGGAAAGCACCGGTCATAAAATCAGAATTTGAAAGAACATTATTATTTAACATGCTGACTGGACCGCCGGTAGCACCCAACTGTCCGAAATGATTAGGATTTGGTATATCAACGCCATCAAGCTGCCATAATAATCCTGATGGTGAATTACCGCGAATTACAATATCGTTCAATGCATCATTCGAAGTACAAACACCTGCGTAATTTGCAGCCATCCTAGAAACATCGTTCATTGCTCCTGCAAATCGCTGGCTTTCTTCAATAGAAAATGTTCTGGTACTAATGGTTGACATTTTATTCATTGTCTCACCTTTTCGCGTAGCAGATACTACTATTTCATCCATTTTCAGAACCTTTTCCTCCATTTCAATATTCACTATCAATTCTTTAGCCGATATAAGATTAAGATTATTTAATGTAGCAGTATGGTATCCTATAAATCTTACCTGTAAACTTACCCGACCCACAGGAACATTTTCAAGAGTAAAATATCCATTAATATCAGTAATTGTACCAACTACAGGGTCGGTTTCCAGCAAAATTACTGTAGCTCCCGGAAGTGGTGCCAGTGTTTGCTTTTCAATTACCTGCCCTTTAATTGTTTGTGTAATATTTTGAGAAAATATCTTATTACAGGATATTATTATTACAACTGAAATAAAAACAATTTTTAATTTATTCATAATTCAATTTTTATTAAATTACAAATAAACAAAATTTTATATGTTTGAATAAAATTTAATACGGTGAACGTGGAAAAAAGAGGGGTGAATATGGAA
>JADFUO010000170.1 GCA_015222115.1 Bacteroidota bacterium
CACTTTTTATAACTCCATACATTGAAACTATCCGGAAGTATTCAAAGGCAAAAATTGTTCTCAGGGCTCACAACATTGAACACCTGATTTGGGAAAGAGTGGCATCAATCTGTAAAAATCCGGTTAAAAAGTTTTATTTAAATCATCTTTCAAGAACACTGAAAAATTATGAAATTTCTTCATTGAATGAATATGACGTGATTGCAGGCATTACAAAAAAAGATGCCGGTTATTTTAAAAACCACAATCTAAAAATCCCTACAATTGATATCTCGTTTGGAATTGACCCCGAAAAATTCTCTGGTTATGAATCAGATTATGAGTTTCCATCTTTGTTTCATATCGGGGCAATGAACTGGATACCTAACGAAGAAGGAATCAGGTGGTTTTTGGAAAATGCCTGGAAAAAAATCAATAATCACTTTCCTGACTTAAAATTTTATCTTGCGGGCCGAGAAATGCCCGACTGGCTTACTAATTGCACATATCCGAATGTTGTTGTTTTAGGCGAAGTTGATGATGCAAAAGAATTTATCACTTCAAAAGCAGTGATGATAGTGCCACTTTTCTCAGGTAGCGGAATAAGGATAAAAATTATTGAAGGAATGGCTCTTGGAAAAACAATAATTTCAACTAAAATCGGTGCCGAAGGAATTAATTATGAAAACGGAAAAAATATTTTAATTGCAAACACGGTTGATGAATTTTTTGAGGCAGTAAAAAAATGCGTTGAAACCCGTGATTTATGCGACAATATCGGGAAAAATGCTAAAAAACTTATCAGCGACCAACACAACAATAAAAAAATTATTCAACGATTAGTTAAATTTTATGAAAAAATTTTATGATTTTTGAATTCTATATTTACAAATATAATATTGTTACACAAATGAAACTCTTGTAACCTGAATAGTTACAAAGCTTCTAATAATCAACGTAATGAAAATTTTTATTCTTCTATCGAGAATCCCATACCCGCTTGAAAAAGGAGATAAATTGCGTGCTTTTTATCATATTAAATATCTTTCCAAAAATAATGAAATCACTTTATTTGCCCTCAACGACTCAAAAGTAAATAAAGAAAAAGCTTTTCAGGCATTGCAGCCTTATTGCCGCTCAATTAATTTTTTTGACCTTTCAAAATTTAGCATATTATTTAATGTTTTATTAGCTTTTTTTAATGGAAAACCTTTGCAGTCCGGCTACTTTTTTAGTAGTAGGGCAAAAAATCGCATAAATAAAATTATAAGCGAAACCAAACCTGATCATATCTTCTGCCAGCTTGTACGTGTTGCAGAATATGTAAAAAATCAAAATATTCCAAAAACACTTGATTATCAGGATGTATTTTCAAAAGGTGTGGAACGAAGGATTCAACCCGCATCTTTCTATTTGAAACCCCTTTTAAAACTTGAGTATAAAAGACTTTTAAAATATGAGAACAAAATTTTTGATTATTTTGATAATAAAACCATAATTTCAGAACCTGACCGCGAGTTAATCCCACATCCCGAAAAGGATAAAATAGTAATCGTCATGAACGGGGTTGATACGGATTTTTTCAAACCTATTGACAGAAAAAAAGAATACGACATAGTGTTTACCGGTAATATGGGATACCCGCCAAATGTTAACGGGGTTGAGTTCCTTGTTAAACAAATCCTTCCTATTGTAAGAAGAAACAAACCGGAAATTAAAGTATTGATTGCAGGAGCAAACCCCGACAGAAAAGTAATTGCAGTTAAATCAAAAAATATTCATGTAACAGGCTGGGTTGAAGATATCAGGGAATATTATGCCAAAGCCAGAATTTTTATTGCCCCTATGCAAATCGGAACGGGCTTACAAAATAAGCTCTTGGAAGCAATGGCTATGAAAATTCCTTGCATAAGCTCACATCTTGCAAATAATGCACTTAATGCAAAATCCGGTAAAGAAATTAAAATTGGTAATTCTGCTGAAGAATATGCACAACATATTATTTATTTGCTTGATAATAAAGATAAAGCAGATGAAATCGCTTTGAACGGTTATAATTTTGTCCTGAATAATTATAATTGGGAAAAAGCTACTGAAAAGCTTGAAGAACTGATGTTTAACAGTTAAACGGGATAATAACTTAGCTATGATAAAAATCAACGAACAGTTTATCAGTATAACTTCAGATAAGGCAAAAAAATCCCCACGTAAAAGAAAAAATTACAA
>JADFUO010000171.1 GCA_015222115.1 Bacteroidota bacterium
CCGACAGCACCATTCGAAATATTTGTACTGACATTTGCCGGTGGTCCGCTGAACAAAGGATTCCTGTATTCAAAGGTTTCATCCATAAGTTCAATAATAAAGTTATAATACTCTTTTGTAATACCTGCCATCACCAGTGTAATTGTATCGCCAGGATTAACAACCTCGTCAGGGTTTTGCTCCATCAGATAATATACAGCCGCTCCATTAGTATAATTACCATTAAAGAAACGATCGTCTGATATTCCTATTTCATCTATCGTATCGGTAATCAGAACGCCGTTTTTAATAATATTAAATGTATAAAAATCAGCAGTTGGTGGTTCCCATGCGTAAATTTTTACCTCCCATGCTTCCCATTTCTCAACGTATTCTACCCTGATGGAATCAATTGGTGTAACAGGTTTGAGTTTGCATGAAGCCGAAAATATTTTAAAATCATTAATCTTATCCTGCAATTCTATATCCAATGAATATGTTCTGCCTGGTATTCCATAATAATCAGGTGGAGTTTCATAATAACCGGGCAGAGTATCGTTTTCTTCAAGGGTGAATGTTTCAAATCCATCGCTAACCGTAACTATGACATTACTAACAGGCGGAGGAGGAATGTTGCTATAATAATCTGTTGATTTAGACAATCTGACCCAATGAGTGGTTGTATCGGTTGTTATATAACCCTCAACAACAAGCCGTGTATAAGTAGTTCCCAAATCAATGTCAATTTTTTCGGTACAGCCTGCTAAAAGTATCATGCTCAGAAGAAGATTTAATGTATTTTTAATCATTTTTATTGTTGTTTTTCATTAGAACTTAAAATTAAAAGTAATCGCAGGCACTATGCCGAACAGATATATCATCTCTGCATAAGTTATATCCGGATTGTCTGGTTCCTGCTTGAAATTGATCACCCAGGGATTTTTCCGTCCATAAGCATTATAAACCGAAAAATTCCATTCGTGATACCATTTTCTTTGGGGCTTCTCTTTACTTCGCAAGGTAACCGACAGGTCGAGCCTGTGATAGTCGGGCATTCTGTAACTGTTCCTTTCGCTAAAAATGGGTATTATTATATTCCCGTATTCAAACCTGCCGGTTGGGAAAGTAACGGCAGAGCCAGTGGAATAAACCCAAGTTGCCCCGATTGTCACCCTTTTGCTTACATCATAATTAAACACAATAGAAACATCATTCGGCTTATCATAAGTTGCCGGATACTTATTTCCATCATTTATTCCGCTTATCTTTCTTTCGGTTTTTGATAAAGTATAGCTAACCCATCCCGAGACCTTTTTCATTTGATAGTTAACCATAAATTCCAGACCGTAAGCCCATGCTGTCCCGAACCTTAACTCTCCTTCAAACTGCTGGTTCAGCAATAATTCTGCATGGTCTTTAAAATCAATGGCATTATTGATGTATTTATAGTAAGCTTCCACTGATGCTTCAATTTTATTTTTCTTAAAATTCCTGAAATAACCAAGAGCAACCTGGTCGGCAATCTGCGGCTTAACATTAGGTGAGGATGGAAACCAAATATCAAGTGGTGTTCCTGCAGTGGAATTCCGGGCTAAATGGATATACTGCTTTGTACGGGCATAACTTGCTTTTACAGATGAAACCTCGTTTAAGACATAGGTAGCTCCCACTCTCGGTTCCAGCCCGTAATACGGACTGAAAAACACACCTTTACCATAAACAGTGGAATCAATCACATCATAATTCCCGTCAAAGTTGTATATGGTTGCCTTGCCAACATTCTCAAAATAAGAAAACCTTAAACCATATTTTAATGTTAATCTCGATCCTATTTTCTGTTCATTACTCACATAGATTCCCGTTTCAAGTGCATTGTTATTCTGAACTTTATATTCGGTGAGAAATGCTTCAGAACCCAAACCTTTTGCAGTGCCGGGTATAAAATTGTGATAAATTACACTCGTCCCAAACCTTATTGTGTTGTTTGTATTCAAATAATAATTAAAATCAACCTTGCCGCCATAATCCTTCAAATTGGATATCCAACTGAAAGAATTGGCTTGTCCTTCGGGCACACCCAACTCATAGTCGAATTTGCTGTAAACAAACGTAAAGTTAGAAAACAATTTTTTTGAGAAAAGATGATTCCACCGGGCAGTAAAGGTTTGGTTTCCCCATCCCATCTTAAAATCAGGATTTTTAAAAATATCCTTACCATAATATGCAGAAATAAAAACCCTGTTGTTTTCATTTATCACATAATTAACTTTAGCATTTAAATCATAGAAATAAAGTCTGTTATCCCTCACATCAGAATTGCCGAATAATTTGAGGAAGATATCAGCGTAGGTTCTTCTTCCTGAAATAATAAAAGAAGCTTTGTCTTTAACAATCGGTCCTTCAAAAGTCAGCCTGCTTGCAATGGTGCCAATTCCACCTGTTCCTGATATTTTCCTTGAGTTTCCATCCTTCATCCTTACATCAAGTAATGATGACAAGCGACCACCGGAAGATGCGGGAATATCGCCTTTATAAAGTTTTACATCCTTTATTGCATCATTATTAAATACCGAAAAGAAACCCATCAGGTGAGAGGCGTTATAAACGGTTGCTTCATCCAATTGAATAAGATTTTGGTCCATGCTTCCGCCTCTGACACTAAATCCCGAACCGCCTTCTGCAATGGTCTGAACCCCGGGTAATAGCAGAATAGCTTTGATGATATCCACCTCACCCATCAATGCCGGTATCTGCCGGATGGTTTTTACATCCATTTTAATGGTACTCATCTCGGCTTTTGTGATATTCTCGTTCATGGCTTCTCCTGTTACAACCACTTCTTCAAGCTCCTGCTTTTTAACCGCAAGGTTAACATTATAAGTAATGTTGCTGTTAAGGTTAAATATTTTTTCATGCGATTCATAGCCGATATATGAAAATATCAGGGTGTAAGTTCCCGGTTCAAGACTTATTGAATAAAAACCGTAAACATTGGAACTGGTACCGGTTTTTAATTCTTTTACAAATATCGTAGCCCCGATCAGATTCTCACCGGTTTCCTTATCATCTATATATCCGCTGATAGTATATTTGGTTTTCGTTTCATCACCATCAGCTATAACAAGCTTTTGAGGTAACAGAATAATTAAAGATGTGATTAAAACAATCACAAGTATTCTTTTGGTTTGTTGCTTAAAATAGTTTCTAACTTTTATCATTTTCTTTATAAAACCGAAAATATTAACGAAGGAAGAAAATTAAAAGTATTTTAACCTGAATAATTTCACCCTTTCAATTTTTTTATGTATTTTTGAAAATAACAAAAAACTGAATAATTGAAAAAAAAAGTTTTTGAAATTTTTAAACCAGATAAATCCGCTATAAAGGAATTGCCTTTATATTCCGATTTAATTTCAGCCGGTTTTCCTTCACCTGCCGAAGATTACATTGATAAAAAACTGGATTTGAATGAATACTTGATTAAAAACCGGTCGGCAACATTTTTGGTAAAAGTTAACGGAAATTCAATGATAAACAGCGGAATTTATGATGGTGATATTTTGGTTGTTGACCGTTCGGCAGAACCGGCAAATAATAAAATTGTAATTGGAGTTATTGACGGCGAATTCACTGTAAAAAGAATTATAAAAAAAGTAAAGAAACTTTTTTTGCAACCCGAAAACGAAAATTTCAAACCTATTGAAATTACCGAAGATATGGATTTTAAAATCTGGGGGATTGTTACATTTGCAATTCATAAATTATGAGTTCGCTTTAGAAAGCCATCCCGAGTACTCGGGACTAATCTGCAAATATCGTAAGAAGAATAAAGCTGTGTATCAATTAATTAGAAAAGTCATCCGTACGAAGCGAAGCAAGTCCGTATGGATGGCTATCATTTTAAATTTTTTACTTTTATCCCATACGGGTTTGCTTCGCTTCACTTTTATCTTGCAATTTACTGAATTATGAGCTATACGTACGAATATCCGAGACCTGCTTTAACTGTTGACTGTGTTGTTTTTCTGAAAGACAATACAGATTTGAAAGTATTGTTGATTAAACGAAAATATCCTCCGTTTGAAGGGAAATGGGCATTTCCGGGCGGATTTGTTGACATGGATGAAACACTGGAA
>JADFUO010000172.1 GCA_015222115.1 Bacteroidota bacterium
ATCAATTTTTTCATAAAAATTATTATCTGCTTGATATTTAAAATATTCTGAATAATCAATATTCAAATGTTTTTTTTCTTTATCAGAATCATCCGAAGATAAACCGGCTGATTGATCATTAATTGCTTGAATTAAACCAGAACTGGTTAAATGAATTAACAATGACTTTTCTTCTTTTGATGCTTTTTCACCAAGTTGAACATAATAATAGTTTTCAGGGTCGGGTTGACAAAAAGTGGATATTCCAATATCCATAATTTTATAATTTACAGAATTTGACCAGATTACATCTTTAATACCCAAATATTTTTCAGCAAATTCATAATAAGGACCTCTGATTTTTTGAGTTTTTTCAACTGCTACGTCAATTTTTAAATACGTGACGGGTAAAGCGTAAAATAATCCCCCTTCATTAACTTCAACTTTAGTGTTTTTAACATGTATAACTTCTATCTGTGCATTTATATATTGTGCCGGATAAAGCAGTAACAAGGAAAAAATAAAAATCAAATTAATATTCAAATTTTTGGTGTTATTCATAATAAAACTTTTTCAGGTTTTAACGAAGTTTATGATAAAAGGTTTACTTAGTGTCCGCAAGAAAACTCAGTGTTTGATAAGAAAGCGTCAAGAATCCCGAGTATTCGGGACGAAATCTTAAAACTCAGGAGTTTACTTATGTAAATGACTGAGTTTTAAGATGAGCATAACGCAGTTATTGGCGTTTTCTTGCAAACACTACTTAATTTTATTTTCGTACGAACCTATTCTTTATAAGATATAATCCCACAAAAGTAATAATTCCATTCAGAATAAGTAATTCAAATCCAAACTTATATCCGTTAAGCCATTTTTCGGAATTTTCGCTGATAATATAACAAATCACGGGTGAGATCAGAGCAACTATAGGAACCCATTTATCCTTAATAGATTTTTTTGTAAATAATCCAAAGGCAAACATTCCAAGCAAAGGACCATAAGTATAACCTGCAATTGTAAATAATTTTGAAATTACCGCCTGATCATTGATAACCCTAAAAATAACAATTACAAATATCACTAATGTTGCGATACAAAAATGAACTATGTAACGGATTTTAATTTTTCGTTTTTCCGATAGATCTTTGTTTTTGTTAAATCCTAAAAAATCAATACTAAATGAAGTTGTTAAAGCGGTTAATGCACTATCTGCACTTGAATAGGCAGCAGAAATCAAACCAATGATAAAAATCACCCCTGCAAATGTGCCAAGATATTTCAAGGCAACGGTTGGAAATAAATCATCAGTTAAATCAGGAATTGTTATGCCTTTTGAATTAGTATAAATATACAAAACAGCTCCAAGGAATAAAAACAGCAGGTTAACAAAAACTAAAATGAAACTTAAGGAAATCATGTTTTTTTGAGCATCTTTTAAATTACGGCAACTCAGGTTTTTTTGCATCATATCCTGGTCAAGTCCGGTCATAACAATTGCAATAAAAACACCGCTAAAAAATTGTTTAAGGAAAAAACGTTTATCCTGCCAGTTATAAAAAAACATCTCTGAATAATCGCTGTTAAAGACCTGTGCTGATATTTCGGAAAAATTTGTGTTTAAATGCCTGACAATAACCACAACCGAAAAAACAACGGCAAGTAACATAAAAGTTGTTTGAAGTGTATCGGTCCAGACAATCGTTTTTATTCCTCCTTTAAAAGTGTACAGTAAGATTAATATCATAAATATTGTTACAGTTACCCAAAATGGAACTCCCCATGCATCAAAAACAAATAATTGCAAAACATTAACTACTAAAAACATTCTGAATGAAGCACCGATTATACGTGATAACAGAAAATAAAATGCTCCGGTTTTATACGACCAAAACCCGAAACGCTTTTCTAAATATGTATAAATTGATGTGAGTTTTAATCTGTAATATAAAGGAAGTAAAACTGTTGCAATAGTGAAATATCCTAAAATATAACCAAAAACAACTACCATATATGAAAACTGCGTAGTACCAACCCAACCCGGTACAGAAATAAATGTAACACCCGACAGTGATGTTCCTATCATTCCGTAAGCAACAACAATCCATGGAGAAACTCTGTTCCCGACAAAAAATGCCTCGTTGCCTGCTTTCCTTGAAGTTATCCACGAAATAATGAATAACAACAATGTATAAGTTAAAAAGCTGAGTAATATTAATTTTGGAGACATGAATTATGAATTACGATTTATGATTTACGAATTACGAATTAAAAATTATAAATTATAAATTATTTTAATAGGTATTTATTATGTTGTATTCCGTTATTTTTCATTTAGTATTTACTTGATTATGGCAACTGGGAACTATTAAACGGATATTTTATTCGTTTGTTTTCTTAAACCTTAAACTATCTTATGCTATTGCTTTGTAAAAGTTTGTTAAAAAATCAAAATTTTAACGATTAGTTAATATTTTAATAATACCTAAGCTGTTATAAGTTATTAGTTATGTCATTGGCATCCCTATGGGATAATGCATTATATCTTCATGAAACATCCATGATCAAAGACAATTACGATTTTGGATTTAAGATTTAAGATTTAATTTAGACACACAAGGGGATGATTATATAATGAAATTATGCTAAACACATTCCCCTCCTATGATTAGGAGGGGTTAGGGGTGGTAGGAATTATCAGAAAAATCTTATAATAAAAGACCAAGTATCAATGAATATTTATTAACCACCCCCTGCCCCTTCTTAAAAAAAAGGAGGGGAGTTATTGCAGATGAAACATATTGCTATCAGTTCATATAAGTTATATTTGTATCACTATCTCACATATCACGTATAACATATAACATTTAACATATAACTCTTATTTATATTTGTTTGTAGTTTTGAGCTACGTTATGCCATTATCACTCAAAACTTTATTTTTCTCCGGAAGTCCTTTCGGTATTAGAAAAGTTGTAATTGTTCACAGCTTAACCCACAAATCTAAAATTAATCTGCAAAAAAATAGAAACCATATCATAAAATGTAATGATTTAAATCAATATTTATTTGATTTATCTCATTTTATTTTAAAGTCAATATCCCCTTCACCATTTTTAAAGCGAAAAAAAAGATTATATTTTTGCTCACTTAAATTTCTTCACAAAATAATATAGTATTAACATATATATATAATTCAAAATGTTGTTAAATTAAATTCTAAATTTTATGAAAAAGTTATTAAATTTTACATGGGTTCTTGTTTTTGCATTTACTCTAATTTTAACAAGTTGCAGTGATAAAAGCGATGCCCCTTTACCGTCAGCACAAAATAGGTTTGATGTTTTAAAAACTTATTTAATCAGTCACAACATGGATTTGAGTGATGTTCTTACTGATTGGATAACAACCGCAGAAGATGTGTACACAATTATGACAGACGTGGATCCCTCAAACGACTATTTCATTATTGATATTCGTAAAGAAGCTGATTATGCAGCAGGTCATATTGAATGGGCTGTACATTCCACATTAGGAAATATCTTAGTAACAGCACAGGAAGCCGCTGATCATCCAATAATAGTTGTGTGTTATTCGGGTCAGGGTGCAGGACATGGTGTTGTTGCTCTTCGTCTGAGCGAATATACAGATGCAAAAGTTATGAAGTGGGGAATGAGCAGTTGGAATTCTGCAACAGCAGGCCCATGGAAAACACACACTGGTGATGCAGCAATCGGTAATGAAAACTGGATAGTTCCTCCGGGTAGCATTCAGGGTAATACACCACATAATTCACCGGAAGTTAAATACATAACTACAAATGGTTCTGAAATTCTCAAGGAGCAGATAGAAATATTACTTAGTGGTGGCTTTGCCGGTATATCTGGTGTAGATGTGCTTGCAAATCCGGCTAATTATTTTATTAATAATTTTTGGGAAATTGCCGATATTGAGCTTTATGGGAATATTAAAGATGCTTACAGGATTAAACCGCTTACACTTAGCACCGGCGAATATGCTTACCTCGATCCTAATGCAAAAGTAGTTACTTATTGCTGGACAGGTCAAACTTCTTCAATAGTTACAGCATACCTTAAAGTGATCGGATATGACTCATACAGTTTGACATACGGAACAAACAGTATGATTTATTCAAATCTTGAAAGCCACAAATGGAGTGATAGCCAGATTATGGAATATCCTTTGGCACAGTAAAAACAAATAAAAACAATAAAAATAAAAGACATGAAGAAAATTCTAATTTTAATTTTAAGTATTGTATTACTATCACCGGCAGCAATAAATGCTCAGGGTTGTATGGAAGCAACTTCTGATGAAGGTGTTAGTGTAGTTGGTTATATTCAGCCACAATGGACCTACAATGAAGCAAATGGAGATTATGATAACAGCTTCTTTTTCAACAGGGCAAGAATTGGAGTTACAGGCTCCATACCTTATGATTTCAGTTATTATGTAATGGTAGAATTTAGCCCGGCTACAGGAGGACCATACCTTTTAGATGCTTTTATTACATGGAGTAAATTTGGTCCATGGGCAAATGTTACTATCGGTCAGTTTAAAGTACCTTTTGGTCTTGAGCTTTCAACACCATGCCAGTCTTTACATACAATAAACAGGTCTTTGGTAGTAAATGAACTTGCCAGTCCTTTTCGGGATATCGGTTTATTGATCTGGGGTGGAACAAGTTTTGGATTGCGTGAGACAGATGTTCTGAAATGGAAGCTCGCATTTACAAATGGACCAGGTATGAATAAAATGGACAATAACAGGTTTAAGGATATTACAGCACGTATTATTGTTTCTCCGTGGGATTTCATGGATATAGGCGGTAGTTATAAATATGGAAAAGTACTAAATAATGACGCTGATGATAAACTTATTCGCTACGGCGCTGATATCTCAGTTGAAAAATGGAACTTCCTTGTTCAGGCGGAATACATCGGAGGAATTGATGACGGATTTAAACTTGAAGGCGGTGGTTGCGGTCAGGATCCGACAATTGTACCGTTTGATGGTAAAATAAACAAAGAAGGGTTCTTTGTTATGGTATTATATGATACTCCATGGAACCTTCAACCTGTAATTAAATATGAAAACTATGATCCCGATATTCATGTATATAACACCATGAAAAATTCATATACATTGGGTTTGAATTACTTCTTCAACGACTGGACAAGGCTGCAAGTGAACTATGTTATAAATGAATATATCGGTATTGATCTGCCAAACGATTTGTTTATGGTTCAGTTGCAGGCTAAATTTTAATCACAGGATTCATTAGTAATAATAAACATAAGTAGTCTTTGCACGAAAACTAAGTGTTTGATAAAAAAACGTCAAGAACAAGGCTTGCGAAATCTTAAAAATCAGGAGTTTACTAAAGTAAATGACTGAGTTTTAAGATGAGTGTAACGCAGTTATTGGCGTTTTCTTGCAAACACTAAGTAGATAAAATATTTTATTTATTATTAGAAAAAGGCTGTCATGTGATTTCATTGGCAGCCTTTTTGGTTTCCTGTTTTCCGCATTGGGATTTTAATTAGTACTTGTCCATAAAGTCAATTATGTTGATAAAATTTTAGATTTATGATTTATGATTTTTTGTTTTTTAATCCGCTGATAATCAACAAAATTTTAAATTTTAAATCTGAATTCTAAAATTTTAAATTGTTAGAATGTGACTTTATGGGCGGACAAATTAACCCTTTACCAACGAAAACAAAAATTCTATACCTCCATTTTTTCTATTTCTTACAGATATTTCTCCTTTATGAAAAAGAACTGCATTTTTTACAATAGACAGTCCTAAACCGGTACCGCCTTGTTTTCGTGAACGTCCTGAATCTATACGATAAAAGCGTTCAAATATTCTTGACAGATGCTCTTCAGGAATCCCTACACCCGTATCGTAATAGGAAAAATAATAATAATTTTTATCTTCTAAATATTTTGTAATTTTTACCTCAAGATTCTCTCCTGCATAATTTGCCGTATTCTCAATAAGATTTTGAAATATTGAATAAATCAATTCCCTGTTTCCTTTTACAATTGTATTATTTTCAATTTCAGATTCAACTTTAATGTTCTTTGTTTCAAGCTTTACCTGCAAATTCTCTATCACATCATTAACAACCTGCTTTATTTTCACATCTTCAAGTAAAAAAAGCTCACCAGCTTCTTCAATTTTATTTAAGATTGAAATATCATTTATAAGGTCGGATAAGCGATTTGCCTGAAAATATGCTTTCCCGGTAAAATATTTTTGTTTTTCAGGATCCAAATCATTATTATTTAATATTGTTTCTAAATACCCTTTTATTGAGCTAACCGGCGTTTTAAGCTCATGAGCAATATTTGTAGTCATTTGTTGTTTTATCAACTTGTTTTTTTCAAGTTTTGTTATGTCATTAATAATAATTTCAAAACTCTTATCATTAAAGATAACACATTGAATAATAAAATATCTACCGTTTGTATCAATTGCAAATTGCTTCTGTGTTTCGGTATCTTTGGTTATTTGATTATTCTTTTTTATATTTTCATTGATAAATACATTTAATTGCTTGAATTCATCCATTTCGAATATTTGCTCTGGAGTAATTGTTGATTTATCGGAGATAATATTTATATACTGGATAAAATGATGATTGGATAAAATTTTCTTTTTTTGAGATGAAAAAATTGCAATACCCTCATTTATTATAAAAAGATGACGAAACAATCTGTCTTTTTCAATAGACAATTCATCTTTTGTATTTTTCAGATTATTGTATATCTGGATAATTTGTTTACTGATAACTCCTAATTCATTTTTAGGAAATTCTATTGCCGTATCAATTGTTTCATTATTTCCAGCTTTAACAGCAAAATCCTTTAGTTTTGAAATTGTAAATCCAAACTTGTCAGTAACGTACATTAAAACACCAAAAACCAATAAAAACAGAAAAATTATAAAGTAAAAAAACAAGCTGTCGGTTTTAAGAAAATTTATAATATCAACATCATAAACTACAGCGGTTCTGATAAAATAATTATTATAACATTTTGCATAATAATAATAATCTTTGTTTGTTGATGCCGACTTTCTTATACTGACTCCAAAATCCGAGTATAAAGATTTTTGTATTTCAGGTCTGTCTTTGTGGTTTTCTAAAAATTCATAATCCTCAACAAAAGTGTCGTACAAAACATCTCCGTCAATATCAATAATAGTTATCCTTGTATCAGGCTGCGGAATAATATTTTTCAGAGTATCAATCAGTTTAAAATTATTATTATCAAATATTTTTCTGCGTTCAATGAAACTATTTGTTAATTCGGTTATGTCGTTAAGAGTATTTTCCAATTGATTTATACGATACTTTTTTTCACGCATATATTGAAAAGAAGCAACAATAACAATAAATACAACAAAAACAGAAAAAAAGTAAAGAAGAAGCTTTTTCTTATAGGAATGTTTTATTTTCATTTTTTAAAGATTACGTTTCAAATAAATTCTCTAAGTGGTCAATGGTTTCATCATTAGAAGCGATTGAATAAGTAATCGCATCTTTAAACCAAAAATTAAAAATTCTGAATTTATTACGATTCAAAACAATAGCCATAGCCTGAGCGGCTTACAATATATTTTCCGTATTTCCCGATTTTTTTTCTTAATCGTGTAATATTTACATCAACAGTTCTGTCAATTACAATAACTTCGTTTTTCCATATCCTGTCAAGAATTTCATCTCGCGAAAAAATTCTCCCTATGTATTGCATAAGCAATTGTAAAATTTCAAATTCTTTTTTTGTAAGATACACGGTTTTATTATCAACAAATAACTTTTTCTTTACCTTGTCTAATATCAATCCTTTTATTATAATAAGCTCTTCCTTGCTTTCAAATTCATCAGATGTTCTTTTAATAACTGCTTTAACTCTTGCAATAACTTCTTTAATTGAAAACGGTTTTGGAATATAGTCATCAGCACCGAGATTAAAGCCTGTCAGGGTATCGTTTTCAGTGTTTTTGGCTGTCAGGAAGATGATAGGAATATCCATTTTCCTTTCTTTTCTGAGCTTTTCAGCAAGTTTAAATCCCGACATTTTTCCCATCATCACATCAAGCAATATCAAAGCATAATCTTCCAGGGGCTTTTTTAATGCTTCTTCAGACGAATATGCTATATCAGTTTCAAAACCTTCACTTTCAAGATTAAATTGCAAAATCTCGCACAAATCTTCTTCATCATCAACTATTAATATTTTTGCTTTCATAATATTATATTATATAAGATAAAAGATAAAAGTATAAAGATAAAAGTATAAATGGTAAACCAACATTGTTATTGAATTAAATTTTGAACTTAAATCTATAAACTTTTGTCTTTTTATTTTGAACTTTATTCTTTTAACTTTCTATGCCTCATATCATCTCCCTCTAATGCGTAAATGGACGCTTCGGCAATATTTGTTGCATGGTCAGCCATTCTCTCAATATTTGATATTATTTCTTTTATGTTTATATAACTAAATAACATTTGCTGGGTTTCTTTACTTATATTACTTTTCTTTATAACTTTTTTAAGTAATTTACGATTTAATTCATCTACAACCTCATCATTTTTTATGGTCCAGATAGCATATTCTTTGTCGGAGTTTGTAAAAGACATCAATGCCCTTTTTACCATATTAGTACTAAATATTAACATGTGAGAGATCAGATCATTTAATTGAGCATATAAATCAGGTTTTTTGATTCTAATTATAAAATTAATAATATTAAGTATCAAATCACCAATTCGTTCAAGATAAATTGATATACGATAGCAAGCCATTATTTTTCGCAGATCGGATGCCATTGGATTATATAAAACAATTGTATTAATAATTTTTTCACTTATATCAACTTCAAATTTATCAAATTCTTTTTCATTTTTTAAAATTTCCTGAAAAATATTTTCCGATATATTTATTTCACCTGAATTAACTATACTTTCCAATATATCTAACTGTTGCAATATTAGGTTTGCAAACTTTTCAAAATCTGCAAGTATGTCTTTTATTGCATTATCTTTTTTTGTGTTCATAATTTAAAGTTTTAATTTTACTGTGCAAATTGGTGCTTGTTACTGGTTACTGGTTTCTTGTTACTGGTTACTGGTTACTTGTTTCTTGTTATTCAAAATTCTAAATTCATTATTCCTTGTTAAAGTGTTTACGTGTTTTGGCCAAATTCGTAA
>JADFUO010000173.1 GCA_015222115.1 Bacteroidota bacterium
CACTACTTTATAATTATCCTGCTTAATTTCCTGTTGATATCCCTGCTGATATTTTTCAAACTAATATGTTTTTGCTGCAAAATTATTCTATCCTCATCATTACTTGCTTTTTGAATTTCTTTTTGGTTATCAATTATCATTTTATCAACTTTTTTTGCTTTAAATGAAAGTACTGATGAAACAACCAAAAGTTTTAACCTGTCTTTTTCCGTTTTAACTAAAATTCGTTTTTTTAACCAGTTAGGACTTAGTTCATAAGGCGAACTGATCAGTTCAATTGTAAGCTGTGAAATTTTTTCGTCAGCATGATTAATAAAATATTGCTCATCAGGAATAAAACCTTTCTCAATTGCTGACTCATATTCATTAAATATTAGCTGGTAAGTTGCATTCTGAAAATATATTTCATCACTTTTTATATCTTTAACAATGAAATTAGCAACCTTTACAGGAACATCAATTTTTTGATTATCCTCATTTATCTCTTCAAAAATAATTTCTTTGTTTCCATACATCAGCAAAAGCCTTATTATATCTCTTTCCTGAAATTCGCCTTCGTACAAATCCGTATCAATTTGTTTTTCAGCCTTATATTCTTCCTGCTCAGGGGCCTCTTCAGGTCTTGTAATTTTATTTTTATCCCTGAATTTTCTACGTAATATCCTATTCAGCTCATTCATTAATGTTTGTTCGGGAACATTCATTATTGAACCACATTCTTTTACATAAACCGACCTGTAGATACCATCGGGAATCAAAGCAATTGTTTTTACAATTTCCTTTATAAGAGCAGCTTTTTTTATAGGATCGTTTTTGGTTTCTTTTATCAGAAGATTGGTTTTAAATGAAATAAAATCTTCTGCCTTTTTACTGATGAATTCCTGAACTTCCGAAGCATGATTATTTCTTGCATACGAGTCGGGGTCTTCACCTTCGGGAAAAAGCACTATCCTCACATTCATTCCTTCTTCAAGTATCATATCTATTCCGCGAAATGAAGCTTTAACACCGGCTTCGTCACCATCGTATAGGATTGTAATGTTAGGAGTATATCTTTTAATGAGTTTGATTTGATCGGTAGTCAGGGAGGTTCCTGAGGAGGCAACAACATTTTCAATGCCTGCCTGGTGTAACGAAATTACATCAGTATATCCTTCTACTAAAAAGCAATTGTTTTTGTTTATAATTGCATTTCTTGAAAAATAAATTCCATATAAAACTTTGCTTTTGTTGTAAATATCCGATTCGGGAGAATTTACATATTTTGCCTTACTTTTTTCAGAAGATAAAATTCGTCCGCCAAAGCCGATAACCTTACCTGATAAATTATGGATTGGGAATAAAACTCTACCACGAAAACGGTCATAATGCTTGTTTTCTTTTGAAATAGTTAAGCCTGTTTTTATAAGATAATCAATTTTGTATCCACTACTTAAAGCCTGTTGTGTAAAATCATCCCATTTATCAATACCATAACCTAATTGAAATTTTTTAATAGTGCTCTCAGTAAAATCCCTTTCTTTAAAGTATGTAAGGCCTATGGCTTTTCCCTCATCTTTTTTAAATAAGTTTTCGGTAAAATATTTTTGGGCAAATGTAGAAACAAAATATAAGCCCTCCTGTTCATCTAATGCCTGCAGTTGTTCGGGAGTTTGTTCCTCTTCTTCAATTTCAATATTATATTTTTTTGCAAGATATTTCAGAGCTTCGGGATAAGAATAGCGTTCGTGCTCCATTATAAAATTTACTGAATTTCCCCCCTTTCCACAGCCAAAACATTTATAAATACCTTTTGATGGAGATACTGTAAAAGAAGGAGTTTTTTCATTATGAAAAGGACATAAACCTATATAATTAACACCTCGTTTTTTTATGTTAACAAAATCACCTATAACCTCTTCAATGCGGGCGGTTTCAAAAATTGCACTTATGGTCTCAGGACTGATCAATTGTTATAGTATAATATAAGATAAAAGACAAAAATTATTAATTCAATGAGTTTGGTCTAAAAAGCAAAAATAAAAAAATGATAACCATCGAATGACTTTTGCCATATCGATACCGAGAACTTAGGATAAAATCTTTATATACCATCTTTTCTTTTCCTTAGCCTCAGCCTTTTAAAACTCACCCTGTGAAATAATGCTTTTCATTAAATCTTCGATTTATTTCATAGGGTAAATTTACGAATCTATGTTTTTAATCATTACCAACAAATTTCAAAAGCAAGCCTTTTGAATCAGGGGTTTCGCCAACAGCCCAACCAAAATCCAAATTCGAAAAGAATACACTGTTTAATGTTGAAGTGATTTCTGAATTTTGTTCCCACCATTTAGCACCGGCGTCTTGAGTATAAAAAACAGTACCATTAAGTCCGACTGCCCATCCATGTATATCATCTAAAAAATAAAGATCGTTTATTTCAAAAGGTGAAAACGGATACGGAAAAAACCAGTTTTCTCCGCCATCATAGCTAAACAAATACGTACCCCTGTCACCGACAATATAACCAATATCATCATTAATAAAATGAATAACATTTAAATTTTCAGTGGTGTTTGAACTTTGTGTGGTCCATTCTGTCCCTCCGTTAACGGTTCTGAAAAGTGTGCCATGATCACCAAGCGCCCATCCTTCAAGCTGGTTAATAAAAAATACTCCGTTCAAAACAAAATCATTTTCAGGTGGAGTTTGAGGCAGCCAACCGTTTCCTCCGGTGCCACCGTTAAATGTTCGCAGAATCACCGAAGGATTTTCATCTGATGTTCCTACAGCCCAGCCATTTAATCCATCAGTAAAAAATATACTTTTCAAATCGGCATTTGCAGCAATTGATTGAAGTGTCCATGATTCACAATCGTTTGATGAAAATAATATTGTGTTATTATCTCCAACTATCCATGCTTTTTGAGCATTCAGATAAAACATATCATACAGATTAACGTCGGATAACAAAGATGCCTCCCAATTTTCGCCCCCATCGGTTGTAGTAACATAAGTCCCTTCATCACCAAGTATCCATCCTTTAAGAGTATCTTTAAACAATATCTTGTTAAACGTAAGCAATGTACTATCAATATCATGAACTACCCAATCAAGTTCAGGTATTGGTGTATTACCTTTATTATTATCATCTTTTTTACATGAACTGCTTAAAATAATTACGAAAACCGTAATGATTAAAATTGTAACATTAACTTTATTTTTCATCTTGTTATAGTTTTAAATATATTTTGCAAAGAAACACAATCTTAACTCAATTGTCAATTTCTTTTTAACGAATTTTCTTTAATATAATTTTATTTATTTTAAAGAAATTTTCATAATTTTATCAAAAATTTATTATTAGTAAAAAATAAAAGAGATGTCAAAAAAAGAAATTGAATTATTAAAAGAACAGATCAAAAAACTTGATGTAAAAAATTTTGATCTTGAAGCATGGAAAAAATATACTATTGTTTTGCTTGCACGGATTTTCGGCGATGATTCGCAAAAGATCAAACAAATTGAAAATATTGAATATGATTATAGTAGCTGGGCGCTGAGGGATACTTCCGGAATATCTTCCTATTTGAACACCTGTAAAAAACTCGGTAAAGAAATACTGGATGCCTCAATCAGTGAAATAGAAAACTTCGGACTTCCCGAAAAGGAAAAGAAAGCCGAAATATCCGAAATTATTCAAATAATTATTGATGCTTTACAGGATGAATTAAAAGGGTCGCAATTCAGGGAAATAAAAGAAATCCTGAAAGCCAAAACCAAAGAGGAGGTAAAGAAGAAAAAAGTCTTTGACAAATTTATAAGTTATAGTGCCGAGACCGCAAACGAAATACTTAGCAATATTCTTGTAAATTCTAAAATATCAAAAGAGATATAATCCAATAATTCATTTATTTTTTTTACTTTTGCACGCACTTTTTTTAAAGCAGTTAAAAATTAATTTTAATGAAGACAAAATACCGGGAATATAAGAAGCTTAACTTACCTGAAATAGGA
>JADFUO010000174.1 GCA_015222115.1 Bacteroidota bacterium
AAATATTTCATTATCCTTTTGTAAAACAATAAGATACATACCTGCCGGAACTCTTTCATTTATGCTTATAACTTCACCGGCACTAAATGATTCGTTACACACTATTTTCCCTGAAAAATCAAAAACAGTTGCATTATATAATCCTGCTTCCAGGTTATAAAAAGTAATAGGCATATTTATTTTATAAGGATTTGCAAATACACACTTTATGGAACTTTCAGAATCCGATTCATTATTAATACCCGCATACGAGCTTTTCAAATTAATTACCATTACCCACTTTTTGAAATTAACCCAGTTTGAATTATAATTGTCCCAAAGCTGTTTTAATTTTTCAATCATATTACCTTCATCATCATAAGCAAATTGGCAAAATGAAACGTTTTTCCATGTGCCATTATGTGCTCTGTGTTGAAAAACCGTTTCAATTAAATAATTATTAATATCATAAGTAAATTGCCTTCGTGCAAAGCCAACCCAGGTATTGTTTGAAGGTCTCCAGGCTTGTTTCTGTCTCTCAATCCTGTTTCCGTTTTCATCATAACTTAGCACATGACGAATCCTGTTTTTCCAGACTTGTGCAAAAATTTTCCAATCCTGATGAATGATTAATCTCAAATAACCGTTTTCATTATAATTAAATATCTTGCGGCTTTTCTTTACCCAAATATTAGCAAACTGTCTCCAGCGTTTTGTAACTCTCACTCTAAGATAACCGGTAGAATCATAGCCATATTGGTTAAGGAAAACCTTTTGCCAGCACCATGTGTTTGCAAAATTTTTCCATTTCTGTGAAGTATCTGCTACAAGAGTATCATCAACATAAGTAAATATCCGGTGGTGTTTATTTGCCCAAGTTTGATTAATATTTAACCAGAACTGAGTTACTACATCAACCAAGCGGTTATTTTCGTTAAAAATATTTATCCTGTGAAAATAATTTACCCATTCTTCATTTGCCTGATGCCAAACTTGTATGGTTTTTTCAATCCGGTTACCGTTGTTATCATATACAAATTGAAAATACAATCCGTTTTTCCAGCCATTATTTAAAGTCCAGTACTGAAAAAGTTTTTCAATAACATTGTCAGCATTATCATAAGTTAATATTCTCCGGGTTCTGTTTTTCCAAGTTTGTGTTGACAAATCCCAAATATAACCGATAATAGTATCGTTACCCAAATCCTTGGTATTACTGTAATAGTAATTCTCTTCAGAGATGTTTATTTCCTGATCATCATTTGTAATTGTCAGATCAAGTTGTTCGTTGTTTAATTGTTCATTTACAATTTCAGGAATAATAAGGTCTTGCGCATTTAACCCTGTAATAAAAATTCCTGTAATAAAAAATAATAGTAATTTTTTCATAGCTCAATAATATTTGATTAATAAAATGTTTTTTGTTTTGATTCTTAAAATCGTGAAAGGTTTAAAAAAAACACTATTTTTATCTAAAATTTTATTTATGCAAAATTTCATATTATTTTTAATCATTAATATATTTATAAATAATCAAATTTTCTATTAATTAAAAACTATTTATCATGGAAAAACCTCAATTAACAGAACAGGCTTATTTATTTCTTTCAGAAATTAAAAAATGGGCAAAATTTCTTTCAATCATCGGGTTTATATTTATAGGTATATTTGTGTTGTTTGCCTTATTCTTAGGGTCATTTTTAAGTGGATTAAGCGATATTACAGATAGTTCTATGTCTTTTCCTTCAGTTTTTTTAACAATAATTTATTTACTAATTGCTGTTTTGTATTTTTTTCCTGTATGGTTTTTATTTAAATTCTCAATAAATTTAGGGAAATCTTTACAATCGGGTAATGAATCGGAATTAACTGCTGCTTTTTCTTATCTGAAATTACATTATAAATTTATCGGTATTCTGACAATTATATTTTTATCAATATATCTTTTATTCATCATTTTTGGAATTTTGATAGCTGGGATTACTTCTTTTTAAATAATAAAAGTAAAAATTTTAGGACAGCGATATGGCTGGTACCACGTTTCAACAGAAACAACTGGTTGGGTAGTAAAGGAATATATTAAAATTGATTAATT
>JADFUO010000175.1 GCA_015222115.1 Bacteroidota bacterium
GTGGAGAAAATTTTCCAAGCACAATACCCTGATAGGAATGCTCTTGAATCCATTTTGACCTCAATATGGATGGAATCAGGTTCTTTATTTGGTCTCAGCGTATTTACGGCAGAGTCAATCAAAAGAGCAAAGCATATAGATATTAAATCGACATTAATTTCATAACAAAAAAACGCTTTAGCTGGTAAGTGACGCATGATAAACATTCAATTGAAATGACTATTAATAAAACAAAAACAAATTATCCCAAGTCTATCTTCAACATAGTTATCAACCTATGTTTAACCATTTGGCTATTTCTATTTTTTATTTTGGAGTTCAGCGAATTTATTACTCCCTTAAAGCATCCTGATGGTTCTTCAATACAAACAATTCCCTTGCTTTCCGCTCTTGGAGTTGTTGCATGGTTTGGCTTAATTCAAAAAAAGCAATGGGGCTTATTTTGTTTTCAAGGGTATATTGTCTTTACAATTGGTTATCAATTAATGGATTTGATTTTTAATTTTGGCTGGGCCACTATTATTCAAATCATTTTAACCGTGCCAATAAGTATATTCCTATATTATCATTTCCGAAAGAATTCAGGCTTTGTATGGCTGATAAGAGATTAAAATACCATTACGCTAACAACCGCTTTAACGCAGACCGGGCAAAAAACCGCCCGTCTGGTTAAGCGGAACGTTATGTTTTTAAAATTTATCTTGAGTGACTTATAATGTTAAATAGGCATAAAATATATTTTCTACTCCTTGTTTTGGTTTTATTACTTGTGTTTCTGATTGATTACAGTGATGAGAACTTTTTCAAAATTTTCAAAGTAATTATTTATCGTGATGGAGTTTACTTATTTGTCGCATTGGTGACTGTTTTGTCAGTTCTGGCAGCATATTTTCAATGGCAGTTTGAATTAAATTTTAAAAGAAAATCAGACATTAATGGATTGCTTGAAGAATTAAAACATAATGTAAATATTATTGGCGACCTATTTGTAATTTTTAATGCTCGTGATTTTTACCCATTTATTTTTAAAGAAATTGGTAAGATGAGTAATAATAAAATATATCCCAATCCCACTGATTCAATTAAAAGACGAGAACAATTATTTAAATTTATTTCATACAGTAATAAAACAGTTGATTCGGATTTAATGCCATTAAGAAGTAATTTTATTGATAACGCCATTTCATCCCAAAATATATTTGCATTGAGCAATAATAGGATTTTTTTAAACTTAGGACATTTGAGCTATTCAATAAGAAGACATAATTTCTACGTAAATAATTTCAATTCAGATCCGAGTCCCATTCCTAATAAAAATGAATTCAAAATAATTCAAAAAGAATATGCATTGTGGTTGCATTTTAGACTTCATTTTATGTTAGCTGATTTAATATTAAATACAAAGAGTAAATATTTTATCGATAAGGAATATGTAAAAAATATTAAGAAATACAAAACAACATAAGAGAAAAGGGGGACGGGGTTGAATTTAGGCGTTTCTTTTTTCATTTGTTTGTGGTAATGAAGTCACATGCCACGTCAAGCCA
>JADFUO010000029.1 GCA_015222115.1 Bacteroidota bacterium
GTTAAGTGGTATAGAGATAACAATTTAATTTAAATCATCATGGAACGACTAAAGATTAAAAAAGTTATCGGTTTCAGGAAAGGATTATTTGACCTTAAAATAAAATTAGTAGCGCTGTTTTATTTTACCGGAAAGCTGATTGGCGGAGAAATCAAACCTAAGTATTTTATCCGCTTTTTAAAAAGGCTTTTATTTTTCCTGTCGAAAATGCGGCATAATAAATATGTCAAAATAGGGAAGTTTACCAAGATCAACTTATATGTTCCTGCTTTTCCTTCTGAAGCCTTTTTTACAGCCTGCAGTAAAGTTCTTGAATTTGAAAAAAAGATGCCGTGTGTTACTGCCCTTGTCTCCATTACTTCTGCATGTAGATTTAAATGCGAACATTGTTATCAGAAGTTTGATAAAGGTAAGGATGTTGAAATTGGATTACTTGTTCAAACTGTTAAAAAACTCCAGGATAAGGGAGTTGCCTTTTTCAATATTGAGGGCGGTGAACCTTTTATGGTTTTTGACAGGTTGATAAAAGTTTGCGACGTAATTGATAACAGGTCTGAAATTTTAATTAATTCAACCGGCGACGGTATGACATTTGACAGATTAACTGAATTACGAAAACATAAAAATCTTATCGGAATTATGTTTTCACTTCATACTCATGACCCTGCTAAACTAAATAACTTTATGGGAAGAGACGATGCATGGGATACGCTGGTCAATGGCATCAGATTATGTCATGAGGTTGGCATTGCCGTCCATTTCAATACGTGTTTGATGAGTCACGAATTTTATAACGGAACATTCGAAAAGGTTATGGATATTGCAAAACAGTTTAACGGAGCTATATTACAATTAATAAAACCAAAACCCGCAGGGGGCTGGCTTGAATCAGGAGTAGATCAGTTTTCGGAGGAGGATATAGATTTTATAAGAAAGAAAGTAACCAGGTTTAATCTGGAAAAAGAATATAAAGAATACCCATACATAGCTGCAATGGTCATTGAAGAGGATAAGTCCTTATTCGGCTGTACCGCCGGTGCGACTGACAGGTTCTATATCAATTCAAAAGGTGATGTTCAACCCTGTGAATTTCTGAATATCTCTTTTGGAAATATTAAGGAGGAAAATTTTGAAAATATATATGATAAGATGAGAAAGCAGTTCCATATTCCGGGTGATTGCCTGTTATGTGAGAAATATTCGCGTGAAATATTTAAACTATATAAAGATCACAATTTAAAGACATTGCCATTACCGATAGATATTTCTGAAAAAATCTATAATAACTGGGACAGAGGCGAACCTGCTGAATTTTATAAAAAAGTTGTGGAAATATGAAATTAATGAAATAATCGGCATTATTCAAAAATATCTAAAAGTAGTTAACACTTTGGAAATGTATTAACTTTGACCAGTTATAGTAATTGAAATTTGTCCCGAAAGTTTTCGGGATGAAATTGGGAAAAGGCATGGTTATTAGTCAAATTTCTAATTTCCAATTTCAGATGATTAACATACAAAATAATATCATACATTTAATCTAAATTGTAAACCGGAATATGAAAAATGCCAAATAATCAAATTTAAAACCCTAATAAGATGTTAAGTTTTATAAAAGCATATATAAAATCCATGCGCCTTTATTATTCCTTCGTTACAGGGATAGCCGGATGGGTTGGTGTTTCATATTATCAGTATGTTGCAACCACTGAAGGGCCAAGAGGAACTTCCGGATTGGTAAAAACCATTGAAACTCCCACATCAACTGACAAAATGCTTGTAATACTAATTATTCTTTTCCTGGCATGGGGGATCAACCAGATAATTAATGATTTTCTGGGATACAAAGAAGATAAGGTCAATGCTCCGCAGAGGCCAATGGTTACAAGAGAACTCAATCGGTTCGGGGCGCTTTTCCTTTCAATTATTTTAATGCTTGCAGTTCTGTTGGTAACATGGTTTTATCTTGAACCCATTGCTGTTGTCCCCTTGATTATTGCTGCCATCCTGAATGTTGTATATGAATATGCCAAA
>JADFUO010000176.1 GCA_015222115.1 Bacteroidota bacterium
AGCATCGAGACCAGATAATACATATTTATTAATCCTTTGCCTTTTGTCTCGATTTTACCTCTCTTCGTGAACTCAAATTTGTCTTTTAATTTTTTATAAGAATGTTGAGAAACATTGATCTTCATTGGTTCGGAATGGGCTTCCATCCTCGAAGCGGTGTTGATAGTATCTCCAAAAACATCATAAATATATTTTTTGATGCCAACTACTCCTGCAACAACTTTGCCTGAGTGAATCCCAATCCTGATTTCCCATATTACATCATTTTGATTGTTTCTGTTTTTCATATAATCAAGAATCTGAATTGCTGATTTAGCAATATTTTCCACGTGTTGAGGATTGCTTTCAGGTAGGCCGCAAACTGCAAGATATGCGTCTCCAATGGTTTTAATCCGTTCACAAGAATTCTTTTCAAAAATATTATCGAAGGTTGTAAATATATCGTTCAACTCATCAATCAAAAACTCAGGATCGAGTATGGATGAAAGATCGGTAAATCCTACAAAATCAGAAATAAAAACAGTTACATTTTCAAACAATTTTGGTTTTGTGACGCCTTTTTCTTTGAGATCATTAGCCACTTTTGCAGGAAGTATGTTCAGCAACAATTTATCAGATTTGGCTTTTTCGTACTCGATTACTTTGTTGTGTTTTCGTTTGAGTAACAGATTTCTGAAAATCACAATTATCAGCAGCATTGAAAGAATAAAACCAATTAAAAATGAATTCCGGATTATTCTTTGTTTTCTTAACGCCAGGTTTTGAATTGTTTCATGCTGTTTTAATAGCTTTATTTCCTTGTCTTTTCTTTCGGTTTCGTATTTTATTTCAAAATCGGTAATTTGTTTATGGATTTCGTCGGTGAAAATTGAATCTTTAATAGTAGAATATTTTTTATAATAAGATAAAGATTTGGGGAAATTTCCGGTTGCTGCGTATATTTCCGAGAATTCCAGGTAATTTTTTTTTGTTTGGTTTCTGAGATTTATTTCTTCCGAAATTTTAGTGCTTTGTTGAAGAAAGTCCAAAGCTTGATTATAATTACCAGTTTCAAAAAAGAGATCTGCCAGGTTTGAAAGCACTATTGATATATCAGCGCGTAATCCTAATTCACTATACATTTTTAATGAAAGATTTAGATAGAAGTCGGCCTGAGGATAATCTTTCATATTCAAATAAATTAGTCCGATATTATTATACCTGGTAGCAATCTGATCTTTATTACCCAGTTTTATATCAATGTCGAGGGCTTTTTGATAGTAGTAAAGCGCCGTATCAATAATTCCCAAATTATAAAATGCAAGACCGGTATTGTTCAGAATTTTGGCTGTAAGCCCTGTGTTGCCGCCATCTTTGTTAATTTGTAGCGCTTCATTAAAATTAGCAATAGCATTACTGTATTTTTTCCAGGAATTGTAGAGCAAACCAATGTTGTTTAATGTTTTTGACACTCCTGCTGTGTCGGAAAGTGCCTCCTTTATTCTGAGACTTTGTTCATAATACTCGATTGCTTTGTCAAATTTACCCCAGTCAGCATAGATGGATCCGATATTATTCATTGAAATTGCAATATTTTCCTGATCTCCAAGCTCATTAACAATTTTTAAAGCCTTAAGGTAGTTTTCGATAGCAATATCATAGTTTCCTAGTATTTTATAAATAAGTCCGATATTATTCAGGCGGGTGGCAATATTTTTTTTATTATCTAATTTTAGATCAATATCAAGCGCTTTATTGAATGAAGACAAGGCTTTATGATAATTTCTTAACACAAAGTGACAAACCCCGGTATTATTGAGTGATTCAGACATTTTAACAAGATCAGGGTCGGATAGATTTTGTTCGACATCAAGAAACAACTTATACATTCCAATGGCTTCGGTATATTTTCCGGCTTTAATTAATGAATCAGCCATCCCGAAATATGTACCGGAAAGAGTTTGTTGTTGCCCTGATGTATTGTTTTTTAATACTAACAGTAATATCAGACAGATAAAGAAATATTTACTCATAGGTAGAAATTTGAAATGCCTAAAATCTTTAACATCTCTACACATTACAACTTTTACACCCTAGCACATAAACATTTTAACACTTTAACCATTACTACATATTTAGCGTCTATTAAACATTAAGAGGTAGATTATTTGGATCTCCAATAGGTTCTTTAGCGAGATTATTATTCTGAATTTTATAAATTAAAAGTGGAGTTTTACCGGGCAAACTTCCCCCACCTGAATCGGTGCCAGTGGCAAGACCGGACTTAACATCCTCCAGCCAGATACCAGAACCTTTTTCCTCGGTAATTTGAGTCAGGCATGCTGCTTTGGATATTGTTGGATTTGACATTAAAAAGTTCTTCAGCGCCGATGTATGTGAATCATTCTCGATAAAGCCGGTGCAAAGCTGGAAAGAAATAATGTTGAAGCATAGAAACGATTCGCTGAAATTTTGCATAATTACGGGAGAGACAATTTCGCTCCCCTCGTTCCAGCCAACATAAGGAAAACCATCCAAAATTTTCTGCCGGATAATATTAATCAGATTTTTTGATTTGAGTTTCTTTAGGAGATATTCGAAATTCCCGCCTCCTGTAACAATTGCCTGTGCATTCGTTAATAAAACTGTTTCATCGATATTACCCTGTGTTTCGGTAATTGATTTTACCGTAATGCCAAGAGGAGAAAAGATATTTTCGACACTCCGTTTATACGATGCATAATCGGCCTGATCAAAAGCATAAGGAATAAATAATATTTCAGTAACCGGTGAGCCATAAGACTGAGCTTCGAAGCGATTAAAAATCCCGGTTATTTCATTTTTTAAAAACAGCAGTGTGTTATTTCCATAGCTGTCATTGTGTTGAATATTAGCTAAAAGCGCATTTCTTTTGATAGTATTTGTCATGATTATTAAATTTTATGATTTATATTATTAAGAATTTTACAGAGAAAAAAAAACATGAGGATAAGATTTCTGTCAAAGATACAACAATTAACATATATTACCAAGTAATTTCTAAAAAAAAAATAATATTTTGATGTGCTAGGAATAGTTTACTTTGTAATTTATTTGATAAAACCCCTCCTGAACTTATTATTGAAGCAGAACCCGGAAATTTGAACTTTGAATATTATTTGGAATCCGTTTTTGTTTGTATTTTAAG
>JADFUO010000177.1 GCA_015222115.1 Bacteroidota bacterium
GAATTTATTAGTTAATCATCAATAAAATTACCAGAAAAAAACAGTATTTACAAAATAACAAAGGGGTATTGATATTTCATTAAATGCTTTTTGAAGATACATACAAAACAATAGAAAATATTTCCGAAGGCTTATTCAAAGATCGTGGAAGTAAATTTATTGCTCATGCAATACCTGTAAATAACGAAAGCCAGGTCAAAGAACATTTGTCGGCTTTACGAAAAATATACCATGATGCACGGCATCATTGTTATGCATATCAATTGGGCTTTGACAAGTCCTCATACAGAATAAATGACGACGGTGAGCCCTCAGGTACTGCCGGAAAGCCAATCTTCGGGCAAATATTATCATACGATCTTACAAATATCTTAATTGTTGTTGTCAGGTATTTCGGAGGTACAAAATTAGGTGTAGGCGGGTTGATCAATGCTTATAAAACATCTGCAAAAGATGCCTTAAACAATGCAAAAATTATTAAAAAAACAATTAACGAAGTTTATGAAATTATCTACGATTATCCCGTAATGAATGCTGTAAAAAAAATTATTAAAGAAGAAAATATCACACAGGTAAGTCAAAAATTTGATTTAAATTGCAAAATCAAATTTTTAATACGAAAAAGCAATTCATCAAGAATTTATGAAAAATTTATGAAAATAAAAGGATTAAAAATCAATTATTTACACACGGAATAAAAATTATTTATTTTTTTTAAAAAATCAGATAAGTATTTTTATTATCTTCGCTCCTATATACAACAAAAAAAATTAAAAATCAAGTGTAATTTTATTTTTTTTTAACTATTTTCTTTGCATATTTGTTGAAAAAAATTCAGTGCTCCTCTTAGGTTGGCGGATCTAAAAAAACTCGGAACATAAAGTTCTGAAAATTAACAAATAAATTTTTTTATTCAAATGATTTAATATCTTTAATATTACATTTTGCCAATGAGAATAAATTATGTCGAGATCTGGGAGAACTGTCTTAAAGTTATTAAAGACAACATTCATCACCAGAGCTATGAAACATGGTTTGGGCCAATTGTTCCAGTAAGGCTTGAAAACAATGTACTCACAATCCAGGTTCCAAGTCAATTTTTTTATGAATGGTTAGAAGAGCATTATATTACCTTGTTAAAAAAGACAATTAAAAAAGAATTAGGCCCCGATGGAAGATTAGAATATAGTATTATCATGGATAAATCTTTTGAAGATGATAATCCTTATACTATCAATATTCCAACAAGCAATATAAAAGCAATAAAAAATCCATCAGTTTCCATGCCAATAGATTTAAACAGAGGTAAATCAAAAGACATTCCAAATCCGTTTATCATTCCCGGATTAAAAAAGATTAAAGTTCAATCTCAACTTGTTGAATCATACTCATTTGATAATTTTGTTGAAGGCGACTGTAACCGTTTAGCCCGTTCGGCAGGTTATGCTGTGGCAGAAAGCCCAGGAAAAACGTCTTTTAATCCGCTTTTTATTTACAGCAATGTTGGCTTAGGTAAAACCCATCTTGCACATGCAATTGGTATTCAGGTAAAATATAATTTTCCAAATAAAACAGTATTATACGTATCAACCGAACAATTTATTGTACAATATATTGATTCGGTTAGAAATAACAACCAAAACGATTTTGTTCATTTTTACCAAATGATAGATGTACTGATAATGGATGATATTCAGTTTATTTCAGGTAAGGAAAAAACACAGGATATTTTCTTCCATATTTTTAATCATCTTCATCAGAAAAGCAAACAACTTATAATCACTTCCGACAAAGCGCCAATAGAAATGAAAGGTATTGAACCCCGATTATTATCAAGGTTTAAATGGGGGTTGGCTGCCGATTTATTAGTTCCTGACCTTGAAACCAGAATAGCAATACTGCAAAAAAGATTATATAACGATGGAATTGAAATCCCTAATGATGTAATTGAATACCTTGCTTACAGCATAACAACTAATATCAGAGAACTTGAAGGTGCCTTAATCTCAATACTTGCACAATCATCATTAAATAAAAAAGTAATTACCATTGACCTTGCTAAACAGATGATTGACAAGTTCGTTAAAAACACTTTAAGGGAAATTTCTATTGACTTTATTCAAAAAGTTGTTTGCGATTATTTTAATATATCTTTGGAAAATATAAATTCCAAAACACGAAAAAGAGAAATCGTGCAGGCACGTCAGCTTGCAATGTACTTTTCAAAAAAGCATACCAAATCCTCTTTAGCTACAATTGGTATTCATTGTGGTAATAAAGATCATGCAACTGTTTTACACGCATGCAAAACAGTTAACAACCTGATTGAGACTGACAAACAATTTAGAGTTTATGTTGAAGAATTAGATAAAAAGATAAAAATCTAATATTTCTTAATTATTTTCTTGTTTAATTTATAAATTTTATTTACCTTTATTTTTTATTGGGATATCCAATAAATACAGATAAATAAATTTGAAACCAATCTAAAAACATAATATAACTAATATTTAACTATGAAGATTTTATTTCTGAGCTTAGGTAATATTTGCCGATCTCCATTAGCTAAAGGAATTTTAAAAGACAAATTAAAAAAAAGAAATATTGATGCAGTTATTGAATCAGCAGGGTTTGAACCATACCGTATCAATGAAAAACCTGAAAAACGAATAGTTGAAGTAGCTGCAAAACATGGTATTGATATTTCGGATAATGTTGCCAGGCTTTTTACTTCTGAAGACTTTGACAAATTTGACATAATTTATGTAATGGAATCAAAAAGTTATAATGAGGCAATGTACTTTACCCGTAATGATGACGATAAGAAAAAAATAAAATTTATTTTAAGTGTTATTGACGGTAAAAACAAACGCGTTCCTAATCCTTATTCAAACGGGAAAAAAGGTCTTAAAGAAGTATATGCTATAATTGAAGAAGTCTGCGAAAAAATTGCCAATTCATTATCTTAATTTTAATTGAACTTAGATCATAATAAATTTCCTGATGCAAATGCTATCCGGCAGGCTGCCCGGAGAATAGATAATTATATACATCAAACACCTATTTTGACTTCCCTAAGTATTAATAAGATATTTAATGCCAAAATCTTTTTTAAATGCGAAAATTTTCAAAAAGCCGGATCATTTAAATCAAGAGGTGCAGTAAATGCGGTTTTTTCTCTTTCTGAAGAAAATTTAAAAAAAGGTGTTGCAACACATTCATCAGGTAATCACGCTCAGGCACTTGCAAGAGCAGCCAATCTTAGAAAAACAAATGCATATATTGTTATGCCCGAAAACTCGCCGGAAGTTAAAATATCGGCAGTTAAAAGCTATGGAGGTATTGTTACATTCTGCAAACCAAATCTTAAAGCAAGAGAAGAAACATTACTGAAAATTATTCAAGAAACCAATGCAACTGAAATCCATCCTTATAATGATTACAGGATAATTTCAGGCCAGGCTACAGCAGCAAAAGAAATTTTTGACAAAATAGATAATCCTGATTTTATACTTACTCCTGTTGGAGGCGGAGGCCTTTTAAGTGGAACAGCTTTATCAACTTACTTTTTTTCACCATCAACAAAAGTAATTGCTGCAGAACCAGAACAAGCCAATGATGCATATCTGTCATTTTACCAGAATAAATTTATACCATCAAAAAATCCGAATACTATTGCCGACGGTCTGCTTACTTCTCTCGGAACACTCACCTACCCTATCATTCGCAAATATGTTCACGGGATTGTTACTGTCAGCGAAAAATCAATTATTGAGGCAATGAAACTGATATGGGAAAGAATGAAAATAATTATTGAACCCTCTTCTGCAGTTCCTGTTGCTGCTTTGCTTGAAAATAAATTTAATTATCACAGAAAAAATATCGTTATAATATTATCCGGAGGAAACATTGACCTGAACAATCTTCCTTGGCAAAATAAATAAATCAATAATGGACAAATCAAAAGGCAAACTATATTTAATCCCATCTTCATTAGGCAACAGCAAACTTAACAGTATTATTCCTGAATATAATTCAAAAATTATCAATCGGTTGGATGAGTTTATTGTTGAAAACATCAGAACCGCCCGGCGATTTTTAAAAAAAACAGGTTTTAAAAAATCTTTTGACAACATTACATTTTATATTCTTGACAAACACAGTGATCAAACCGAAATTCTATCGTATTTAAACTCAATAGATAAAGGAAAAGATATCGGACTTCTTTCCGAAGCAGGCACACCATGTATTGCAGACCCCGGAGCCGAGATAGTTAGAATGGCTCATCAGAAAAACATAAGGGTTATTCCTTTGGTTGGTCCTTCTTCAATATTTTTAGCTTTAATGGCATCGGGTTTTAACGGACAAAATTTTATCTTTCACGGTTATTTGCCTGTTAAAAAATATCTTAAAATAAATAAAATCAAAACTCTTGAAAAAGATGCACAACAAAAAAATCAAACCCAGATTTTTATTGAAACTCCTTATCGCAATAAACAACTTCTTGATTCAATAATTGAAACATGTAATAAAGAAACATTACTTTGTATTGCTTGCGATATAACACTTAAAAATGAATTTATTACAACTAAAACTATTGCAGAATGGAGTAAAAATTTACCTGAAATTCATAAAAGACCAACAGTTTTTCTTTTATATTAATGTAATATTTTCCTGTTTTAATCGTCTATATTATTTTTAACCAAATCTCCAAATAAGTGAGAATTATCACAATTCCGAGTTACGAATTAAGAACTCCAAATACGTAATTCGTAAAATACAGATTATTCGTATATTTGCATTTCTAAATATAAAAAAACTTGAGTGAAGTTGTTTTATCATTAAATAAAATCTCAAAACGTTTCGGACGGATTAAAGCCGTTGATGAGCTTAGTCTGGAAGTTGAGAAAGGAAATGTTTTCGGAATACTCGGTCCTAACGGAAGTGGCAAAACCACTACACTTGGGATAATTCTTGATGTCATCAATCCTGATAGCGGTTATTTCCAATGGTTTGGCAAAACTCCTACAAAATACGAACGAAAAAAAATTGGTTCAATAATTGAAGTACCTATCTTTTATCCTTATCTTTCTGCTGTTAGAAATCTTAAGATAATTGCAGATATTAAAGGCATTCCTTACAATGATATTAACAGGGTTTTAAATATTGTTGATTTAATTGAACGTAAAAATAGCAAGTTTAAAACATATTCTTTAGGAATGAAACAAAGACTAGCTATTGCTGCTGCCCTTTTAGGTAATCCGCAGGCTCTGATTTTTGATGAACCGACAAATGGACTTGACCCTAAAGGGATTGCCGAAATCAGAGAATTAATACTTACTGTTGCTTCCGAAGGAATCACAATATTATTAGCAAGCCACTTATTGGATGAGGTGCAAAAAACCTGTACTCATGTTGCAATTTTAGATAAAGGCAAGAAATTATCTTCCGGCAAAGTAGAGGATGTTTTAAACGAATCCGGCACCGTTGAAATATCATCAGGAAATTTGGAAGAACTTTATGTTACAATAAATAATAGTGATATTGCAAAATCCGTTGTGCGTCAGGGCGACAAATTATCAGTTAAACTTGATAAAAAAGCAAGCAGTACCGACTTAAATAATTTCCTTTTTAATAAAGGAATCGTTTTATCTCATTTAACAATAAGAAAAAAGACACTGGAAAAATACTTTTTAGAACTACTTAACGAATCAAATGATAAACCTGCTTAAAATAGAATTAAAAAAAATAGTTACTAATAAAACATTCTGGGTACTTACCGGTTTGTATGTTTTATTA
>JADFUO010000178.1 GCA_015222115.1 Bacteroidota bacterium
GCTTATGTTGGCTCAGATGCTAAATTAATTGAGATCAATCCTGTGGTAAAAACCTCGGATAATAAAATATTTGCAGTAGATGCCAAGGTTGTTATTGATAATAATGCTTTGTTCCGTCATCCTGATATTGCTGCTATGCGCGATATTTATGAAGAAGACCCGATTGAAAGGGAAGCCAACCGTTATGACCTTAACTATGTTAAATTAGATGGTAATGTAGGATGTATGGTTAATGGCGCAGGTCTTGCTATGGCAACAATGGATATAATTAAACTTTCAGGTGGTAATCCTGCAAATTTCCTTGATGTTGGTGGCTCGGCTGATGCCAATAAAGTTAAAAAAGCTTTCAGAATAATTCTGAAAGATACTAATGTAAAAGCCATTCTTGTCAATATTTTTGGCGGAATTGTAAGATGCGACAGAGTAGCACAAGGACTTATTGACACTTACAAATCTTCAGACAAGATTAATGCCCCGATTATCGTTAGATTTCAAGGTACTAATGCCGAAGAAGGTAAAAAATTAATTGATGAATCAGGTTTAAAAGTTTACTCAGCAATATTGCTGCAGGATGCTGCTGATTTAATTACTAAGGTATTGAGATAAAATTAAGATAATTTAGTGTATTAATTGGTAATGATACCGAGTGTTAAAAGCTATATAGGTTATAAATTAAATGTTAATAGTTATATGTTATTAGTTATTAATTTAGACTTCTTAAATTTATTATAAAACACTATGAGAATAAAACAAGCAATTCAACAATCAATTGAATTAAAACAAGAAATTTTAAATAATGAACCACTGCTTTACGTGATAAAACAGGTTTCTGATGAATGTATTAAGACATTGAAAAACGACGGCAAGATTTTATTTTGCGGAAACGGTGGTAGTGCGGCTGATGCACAGCACCTTGCAGCCGAGCTTTCAGGCAGGTTTTATTACGACAGAGAACCTTTGTTTGCTGAAGCACTTCATGTTAATACTTCATACTTAACAGCAGTTGCAAACGACTATTCTTATGACGAAATATTTTCAAGAATGGTAAAAGCCAAAGGCAGAAAAGGAGATGTTTTAATCGGTATCTCTACTTCTGGAAATTCTAAAAATATTATCAGGGCATTTGAAACTGCAAATAAAATAGGAGTTACAACTGTTGGTATAACAGGCAAAACAGGTGGTAAGATGAAAGATTTTTGCTGTTATCTGATTAATGTTCCTTCAACCGACACACCACGAATCCAGGAAGCTCACATATTAATCGGTCATATCATTTGTGAATTGATTGAAACAGAAATTTTCCCTAAATGATAAAGGAGGTAATAATTTTAGCAGGTGGTCTTGGAACAAGACTTAAAGAAGTTATAAGCGATATACCTAAGGTTATGGCTTTGATAAATGGTAAGCCATTTCTTGAATATCAATTGAATTACCTTGAAAAATCCGGAATTAACAGGGTTGTGTTGTCTGTTGGTTATAAAAATGAAATTATCCGAAACCATTTTAAAAACAAATACAAATCAATAAACATTGATTATATTATTGAAGATGAACCATTAGGTACAGGCGGAGGTATAAAAAAAGCATTTAATAAAATTATTGGCAATTCTTCTTTTGTTTTGAATGGAGATACTTTATTTGAAGTTGATATGCAAAAAATGTATGAATTTCAGCAAATAAAAAAAACCAATTTATGCATTGCCCTAAGAAAAACATATGATATTAGCAGGTACGGAGAAGTTGATTTTGATAATAATTTTAAGATTACCGGTTTTACCGAGAAAAATAAAAAATCGGGTGAAGGATATATTAACGGCGGATTTTACCTGATAAATAAGGATTATTTTTTAAACTTTGATTTGCCTGAGAAATTCTCAATTGAAAAAGATTTTTTTGAAAGATATTTTAAAACCGAAGACTTCTATGGTTTTTGCTGTTCTTCTTATTTTTTAGATATTGGCATACCCGAAGATTTTCAAAAAGCACAAGATGAATTTAAAAGACTTAAATATTGACAAATCCTGGGCGATGTTTCTTGACAGAGATGGCGTGATAAACAATAGAATCATTGATGATTATATAAAACACTGGGAAGACTTTAAGTTTATTGACGGAGTTTTAGAAGCAATGCAAAAATTATCTTTGATTTTTGGAAAAATTCTTATTGTTACTAATCAACAAGGAATTGATAAGGGTTTAATGACTGAGAACGACTTGAATAAAGTCCATGCTAAAATGATTGAAATAATTAATAAAAACGGCGGCAGAATTGACAAAATTTACTTTAGCCCATATTTAGAAAAAGACAAGAATGTTTACCGTAAACCCGGTATTGGAATGGCATTGCAGGCAAAAAATGATTTTCCGTCAATAGATTTTACAAAATCAATTATGGTAGGTGATTCAATTACTGATATGCAGTTTGGAAAAAATGCAGGAATGCTCACTGTTTTTATTTCCGGCGATTCTGACCAAATAATACAAAATCAAGAATTAATTGATTTCAGGTTTAAAGACCTGTATTCATTTGCAGAAACGATAAAAGTTAATGATACTAAAATTATACAAGGCGAAGCCGAAGTATAATTTAGTAGTCGAATTAATCCCGATAGCGAGGAATGAACGTATCGGGTTATTATGATAAAAGTAAAATTTAAATAATAACTCATAATAAATGATTTATAGTACTATGTTGTTTTTTATTACTGTTCAAGGTTTAAAGTTATAACCCCAAACCTTTCATATAACTAAAATTGTTTTGTGTTTTATTTATGAAGTATTATCAAGCAAATATATAATTTTAACAATACAATTAATTTTAAATTTTTTAAAAACTTTCAATCAGTAATATTAACTTTGAGGCGATTTAAAATTAATCTGCATTATTTATATGGAAAATTATTTTGATAAATTCAGGAAAAACATCATTGGCAATGACCTTGTTTTTAAAACACCGTATGGCATGAAAAAAATGATATATACCGATTGGATTGCCAGCGGAAGATTATATGGTCCTATTGAAAAAAGAATTGTTGAAACATTTGGACCTTATGTCGGGAATACACATACGGAAACAAATGAAACAGGTACATTAATGACCAAATCATATCAATATTCTCACAAGTTGATAAAACAACATGTAAATGCATCTGAAGATGATGTTATCATAACAGCCGGTTCGGGCATGACAACAGTTATTAATAAATTTCAGAGAATGCTTGGTTTGAGGCATTATAATAATCATAATGATTTAAAGAACATTAAGGAAGATGACATTCCAGTAGTTTTTATCACACACATGGAGCATCATTCCAATCAAACATCATGGTATGAAACTAATGTTGATGTTGTGCAATTGCAACAGGACAAGGAATTGCTTGTTGATGTAAATGAACTTCGCAGGGAACTTGAAAAATATAAAAACAGGAAGTTTAAAATCGGGTCATTTACTGCCTGTTCAAATGTTACCGGTATTGAAACTCCTTATCACGAATTGGCAAAAATAATGCACAAATACGGAGGTGTTTGCTTTATTGATTTTGCTGCCTCTGCACCTTATATTGATATTAATATGCACCCTGATGACCCGATGGAAAAATTAGATGCTATCTTCTTTTCTCCACATAAATTTCTTGGTGGACCAGGTACATCCGGTGTTTTGATTTTTGACTCTTCACTATATGACAATCCGGCTCCTGATAATCCCGGTGGAGGTACAGTTGACTGGACTAATCCATGGGGAGAATATAAATATATTGATGATATTGAATTACGTGAAGATGGAGGAACACCCGGCTTTTTACAATCAATTAAAATTGCTTTGTGCATTGAACTGAAAAATAAAATCGGAACAGATAATATTCGTAAGCGTGAAGAAGAACTTGTAAAAATTGTCTTTGATGGCTTAAGTAAAATTCCAGGATTACATATTTTAGCAGATAATGTTAAAAACCGTTTGGGAGTTTTTTCGTTCTACATTGATGATATTCATTTTAACCTTGTTGTTAAAATTTTAAATGACAGATTTGGGGTACAATCTCGCGGCGGTTGTGCGTGTGCCGGCACATACGGACATTATTTGCTTGATGTAAGTTACGATAAATCAAAAAGAATTACCGAGCTGATAAACTGCGGCGATCTGTCTGAAAAACCGGGCTGGATAAGAATATCTCTTCATCCGACAACAACAAATCAGGAACTCTTCACAATTATTGACGCTCTGCATCAAATAAGGAAAAATTATAAAGAATGGGAAAAAGATTACATCTATAACAAACATACTAACGAATTCAGGCATAAAGACGAACCTGAAGATAAAACTGTTTTAATAAAAAATTGGTTTGCTTGATGATTTTATTTAACGGAAGTATCTATATGGACACCCTTTGGCTTTTGGAATAATGGAGTGATGGAATGACGGAATAATGGGTTAAATCCATATCCAATATTTCATAATAGATAATTATATATTTTATAAATGTTTCATAAATGAGAACATATTCATATCAACAGCTTTACAACCAAATAATATCTGTTTTTAGAAAAATCGGTTTAAACAACAGCGATGCACAAAAAGTAACGGAAATATTATTAGCAGCCGA
>JADFUO010000030.1 GCA_015222115.1 Bacteroidota bacterium
ATTCTTTAACTTTTATCCTTCTGCCTTCTGTTTTCCCGATTCGTTCCTCATCGGGATTAATTCTACTAAATAATTTTAATTCACCTTCGGTTCTTAAAATTATAGTCTCATTTAATCTCTCTTCCGTCTTCTGTCTTCTGTCTTCTGTCTTCCGTCTTCTACAGTTTAGGTAATGAGATTTTCATAATTGTGTGTTTGTTCAACTTGGTTTCCACATTAATATCACCTTTCATTTCTTTTAAAATACCATAAATTATTGATAATCCCAGTCCGGTTCCAACTTCGGATTTTTTAGTTGTAAAAAATGGGTCAAATATTTTAATTAGATCATTTTCAGGGATTCCGATACCGTTATCTTCAATATTTATAAATAGATTATTTTTATTTTCATAAGTTTTGATTTTAATCTGTTTTTGATAGGATACATCATTAATTGTATTTTCTTTTTCATCAATAGCGTATTTTGCATTTGACAGTATATTTAAAATTACCTGTTCAAGTTTGTATTTATTACCATAAGTATAACAATCTTTACAATTTAAACTTATAGTGCATTTTACATTATGATTTTTATATTGAGTCTTAACCATTGAAAGTGCATTATTAATAACCTCATTAATATTGACTTTTTCAAAATCAGTTAAATCCTGATCTCTTGAGAATACTCTAATATGATTTATAATGTTTCTGATTCTTTCAATATCTTCGAATAATTTATTAAATTTTGTACTCAGGTACTCTTCGGTAACTTCATTGTTTTTTGATTTAATTAATATATTATCCAATCCCATTGAGATTCCGACTAATGGCTGGTTGATTTCATGGGCAATTCCGGCAGCCAGTTCACCTAAGGATTCAAGTTTTGATTTTTGAATTAATAATTGTTGTTGAAATTCAATTTTTTTTAATTCTTCTTTTACTCTTTTTTCAAGATGTTTATTAAGTTCCTTTAATTCTTCGGCAGTTTTTTTTCTGGTTGTTATATCGGTTAAGAACGTTAATACGGCAGGTTCGCCTTCCCATGAAGTAACATTTGATTTTATTTCATACCATTTTTCATTACCTTTTTTATCAAATGCTTTAATATCATACCTGTCAATTACTTTTTCACCTTTTAGTCTTTTTTTATGATTAGTTAATACTAATTCCCTATAGTCAGGATGGATAAAATCAATAAAAGGCTTTGAAATTGCTTCTTTGGGCATGAATCCTGTTATTTCATATATTTTAGGGTTAATAAAATTAATTATTCCGTTAACAGTTAACAGAATACCATCATTGGCATTTTCAAATATCTGCCGATAATTTTCCTCGCTTTCCCTAAGTTTAATTTCCGTGCATATGTGTTCCGAGATTTCTTCTTGCAGGTCTTCGGTTCGCTCTTCAACTCTTTTCTCAAGTTCAGCATTTAGTTTTTTGAGCTTTTCTACCACTTCTCCACGATGAATTGCTGCTCCGAAAATATCGGCTGCTGTATTAAGTGCTTTTAGTTCGGATGATGTCCATATTCTTTGTGTTTTGCAATCATCAAAACCGATAAAGCCCCACCCTAATTTATCTACAAAAATCGGAACAACAACAATTGACAGAATATACTGGGAAGAAAGAATTTCTTGTTCGCTTTCGGGAAAATCTTTAACTAATCCATAAATTGGATTACCTTTTGAAAATTCATCTACCCATCTTTCAAATCCGCCATCCAAAATTGGAAAATCCTGAAGTTCGGGATTGTCAATTTCGGGTTTGGTGTTTTTGGCAACCCATTCAAATTTTTGACTTGTAGTTATTCTGTTATTATAGATATTATTTTTAAAAATATAGACCCTGCTTACTTCACTTGCTTCTCCCAAACGTTGTAGTACTTTTTTTATAGTTTCTTTTTCGTAATTTATTTTCAGAAATTGTTCTGATGCAAAATTAACAGCCTTTAATATTGCCTCACTTCGTTTTAGTGCCTTTTCTGCTTTTCGTCGTTGTACTTCCTGATATTTAACTCTTTTTTCCAGAATGGCTGCTTGAGCAAGTTCATTTATTAATGAAAACAATTGCTTATTATCAACAGGTTTTAACAGAAATCCTTGAACTCCATATTTAATTGCCTGCATAAAGTATTCAGTCTGGCCATAAGCAGACATTATAACAATTTTAATGTTCTGATCTTTAGCCTTGATTTTTCTGACCATTTCCAGCCCGCTCATTACAGGCATTTTAATGTCAGTAATAATTAAATCAGGTTTGTGTTTTTCATAAAGATTATATCCTTCTTCACCATTTTCACCAACATATAATTTATTTATCCTGTCACTTAATATTTTAGTATAAATTGATCGCAGGATTTTTTCATCTTCAACATATAAAACCTTGATATCTAACTTTTTCATATTTATAAAATTTGATATTGGGGGATTGATCAAATAATGCAGTTTCAAAATTTTAACAAAAGTATAAAAAATTAAAATAGGAAAGGTTAAAATCTATTGATACCGAATCGGTTTCCTGAATCCCCTGCTTGAATTCCACCATTTAACAGGGTCATAACTTAAATCCTTTCTTGCAATTAAACAAACAACAAAAATGAAACAAATTAGTATTAACAGCTTTCAAAGAAATGTTGTTGACCTGCGTTTTTTGTAAGTTATAAGTTTGAATTTTCCCATTAATTAAATCAATAATATATTTTGGTAAAATAGTATTTTTTCTTAAAATTAACCCGCCTATTGTAAAATATTATTATAATTTTGCATTTTTTTAGAAATTCAATAATTATTTAATATTTAATTTCTTATTATGAAACAATTAAAATACTTCGCTTTATTAATGTTCTTCTTGTTTGCATTAGATGCAAGTGCCTATCTTGATCCTGGTACAGGAAGTTTAATAATTCAGGCATTAATTGCAGGTTTTGTTGGCGCAGCTTTTGTTATTAAAATTTACTATAAGAAAATTAAAGATTTTTTTGCAAATATATTCTCGAAAAAGAAATGAAATCAGAAGAAAAGCAGAATATCGCAGGCTCTTTCAGAGACCCAAGTGGTTTTTTGTTTAAAGAAAATGGTAAAATTTATCGCAGGATAAATAAAGTCTATGCTGATGATTATGAACAATTAATGTTTTCGGGACTATATAACAAGCTTGTAGAAAACCATTTATTAATACCTCATATTGAAACGGAATTTAAAAGCGCAGATAATGATTTGCTTTATAAAATTATCCAACCCGAATTAGTTCAATTTATTTCCTATCCTTACGAATGGTCATTCAGCCAGTTGAAAGATGCTGCCCTGACAACCCTGAATATCCAGAAAATTGCAATGGAGCATGGAATGTCATTAAAAGACAGCACTGCATATAACATACAATTCTGGAACGGAAAACCTGTTTTGATTGACACTCTCTCGTTTGAAAAATATAAAGAGGGCGAACCATGGGTAGCATACAAACAATTTTGTCAGCATTTTTTATTACCTCTTGTTTTAATGAGTTATACTGATATCAGATTGAGTCAGTTATTTCGTATTTATATTGACGGAATCCCATTAGACCTCGGAGCAAAATTGTTGCCTCGAAAAACACGTTTTAAATTTTCAATATTTGCTCATATTCATCTTCATGCAAAATCACAAAAAAAATATGAGGATAAAGCAATAGAAAAGAGAAGCCGCATAAGTAAATTCAAATTACTGGCTTTGATTGATAGTCTTGAAACGACAGTTAAAAATCTTAAATGGAATCCGAAAGGAACAGAATGGGCTGATTATTATGATATAACCAATTATTCTTCGGATGCTTTTAAGTGCAAAAAAAATTATATTGAAGAATTTCTAAAATCAATTAATCCTGCCTCTGTCTGGGATTTAGGTGCTAATACCGGAATATTCAGCAGAATTGCCTCAGAAAAAAATATACCAACTATTTCGTTTGATGTTGACCCTGCTGCAGTTGAAAAAAATTATCAAATATGCAAGGAAAAAAATGAAACCAATATTTTGCCGCTGGTTCTTGATCTTACAAATCCGAGTGGAGGTATAGGATGGGCTAATCAGGAAAGAATGTCATTTATTGAACGAGGACCGGTTGATACTGTTTTTGCTTTGGCATTGATACATCATTTAGCTATTTCAAATAACCTTCCGTTAATTAATATTGCTGAATTCTTTAGCAGTATCTGCAAATTCCTGATTATTGAATTTGTTCCTAAAAGCGACAGCCAGGTTAAAAAATTACTTTTAACAAGAGAAGATATTTTTGATAAGTATGATAAAGAAAATTTTGAAAAAGATTTTGATAATTATTTTAATATCCGGAAATACCTGAAAATTGAGGGTTCTGAAAGATATTTATATTTAATGGAAAAGAAATGAAAAAATCTGCTGTAATTCTTCACCCCTTTATATTTGCGGTTTATCCAATATTATTTTTTTACAGTCATAATATCAGTGAGGAATATTTTAGTTCCACATTTCTCTCTCTCGGCATATCATTGATAGTTTCAATATTTTTTTGGCTGATATTTAACCTGATTTTAAAAAATATAAGAAAATCTGCAATTGTTGTTACGCTGCTGCTATTTTTCTTCTTTTCTTATGGACGTGTTGTTCAGCTCTTTGAAGATAAAGAGGATTTGTTATCACCTGCTGCCAATTATGTTCTTATTTCTCTTGTTTTTTTAATTTGGATATTCCTGATAATATTAATAAAAAGATCAAAAAAGGACTTTAAAATAGCCACAAAAATATTAAACATAATAGCTGTTGTTTTATTGTTTTTAAATGTTATGAACATTGTTTTGTATGAATTAGGCCGGAAAAAAATACAACTAAGTAAAATAAACGAATCAAAAACCGGTATAACAAACGACAGTGTAATTAAGGAATCCCATCCTGATATTTATTATATTCTTTTAGATGAATTTGCCAGTTCTTCAACTATTAAGGATATTTTTGATTATGATAATTCAGATTTTGAGAAATTTCTTTTAGATAAAGGATTTTTTATTGCTCATGAATCAAAAATTAATACAGTAAAACCATGGACGCCTTTAAGAATGGCATGTATATTAAATATGGAGCAAATTAAATCGAATGAAATTAATCAATGTTATAAGTTAATGAAAAACAGCAAGGTTGTTGATATTTTAAAATCAAAAGCTTATACTATTTATAATTTTCCGATGCGCTATTACGAAGAAAAAACTTCGCCTATGACCAAGGCAGATTCTACCTTTGGAATTTCGTTTGGAAAATACAAAGGACCTGCTTATAAACTTAGTAATTTCAATAATGAATTGCTAAAGACAACTGTTTTCAGAAAATTCATTAAAGATTATTACCGGAAGAGTTTGGCAGATGATAAAAAATATGATAATATTTATGCAAATTATATAAGTTTTACCTTTAACAAGCTTAAAAAAATACCCGAATATCAGAGTCCGAAATTTATTTATGCACATATTGAATGCCCCCACAATCCTTATGTTTTTGATAGAGATGGTAAACGAATAGGTATAAAATGGGATGGAATGAAGTATTACCTTGATCAATATATTTTTACAACAAAAATAGTAGAAGAAACCATTACTAAGATTCTTGAAAAATCAGTAGAGCCACCTGTAATTGTTTTACAATCCGACCATGGAACATTTCAAAAGAAAGGGGATAGTAAAGTATGGGTTGGCACTAAGCCCGAACATACACAAAATATTTTTAATGCCATTTATTTACCTGGCATTAGTTATGAATTTCTAAATGATTCATTAGTACCTGAAAATACTTTCCGCATAGTATTTAATTCATATTTTAATACAAATTATGAATTGATAGAGAAATAAAATATAAAAAGAAACTAATCCTGAATAATTTTTTCTTTCCATCCAATGATTGCTGCCGGCAGTGTATGTGCAATATAAAGCAAACATGCTGCAATTACTATATCTATCGGACCCTGCTCTACAATGGCAAAACCATATACAATCACCAGAACGATAATGGTAAAAGCGCTGTAAGAATACTTAAGCGAATTTAACATAACCTGTAATTGCCTTTCGTCAAGATTTTTATCAGAGGTGTGAGACATTTTCCAAAGCTGTGTTTTGATAAAAACCTTAATGAAGGAAAAAATAAGCAGTATAAAAAAAGCTGCTTCACAAACTATAACAAATACGGGCCAGTCATAGTATTTGCCTGTGTAAAAAATGCTTAGAATTAAAATAATACTCAGATAATTTATAACTATCCAGAGTTTTCTTTTTTGCTTAGTTTTTGAATCTTTTTGTTTCATTTTATTGTTCTCCTATTTTATTTTTAAGTTCGATAATTTCTTCGATCAATGGTTTTAAGGGTTTGGTCGAAAATATAAGCTCAATAGGCAGTTCGAAATATTCACTTATTTTAAAAGCCAGATCAAGGCTCGGATTGTACTCTTCCCTTTCTAAGTATCCTACCGTTTGAAAATTCACACCGATTATTTCAGCTAATTCTTTCCTCGAAATATTTCTTTCTTTCCTGAGAACTGCTATTCTGTTGTATAATTTTCGCGATTTCATAAAACCATGTATATTAAATATAAATTAAAAACGCAAATATAATACAATATATTGTAAATATACAACAAAAAATGTAAAAAATTAACATTAATTTATAAAGGATTGATTTTTAATATGTTATAAATGGGAAAAATATGATGATGTCAATCGCTATTTCGATTTCGTAAAACAAGGCTTTGTAACTTATAGGTATTCAGTTGAGTACTTGGCATGGTATAGGCAGAATATCTATTAGATAAATCTGCAGGTAAGCTCCTGCAAAAGTGTGTGAGGAGTAAAGCAAAAAATTACAACGGATATAACATGCATATTTTTTACCTGAATAAAGAATTTTGTTAATTTTGCTTATACAAAAATGTTGATTATAGCAAAATGAAAGATAGATCAACCAATATCAAAGAAACACAATATCCTCTGCTGGCGACTAAACTTTATGTACCGCAGCCTCGACCTAATTTAGTTCAACGAACTCATTTGATTGATCAACTGAATAAAGGTATCAATCATAAGTTAACGCTAATTTCCGCACCGGCTGGTTTTGGAAAGACTACTCTAATAAGTGAGTGGATATCCCAGAGTGAAATATCGGTTGTCTGGATTTCATTAGACAAAGGTGATAGTGATCCTGTTCATTTCATCCATTATCTAATTGCTGCTTTACAGAGTTTTGATAAGAATATCGGCAAAACTGCTTTATCTATGCTGCAATCTCCTCAACTACCGCCGATCGAGTCCATTATGACAAACTTGATTAAAGAGATTACAGATATTCCCAATGACTTCGTGCTTGTTCTTGATGATTATCACTCAGTTGACGCGAAACAGGTTCACACTGC
>JADFUO010000179.1 GCA_015222115.1 Bacteroidota bacterium
CTGTCATCAAAATAATCTACTTTGCCGTAAGGATAGATCATTGCATTTTCAATAATGGCTCCGTGATGTAGATAATTATCTTTATGCATAACAGCATCATATATATCTTTTTCTTTAACAGGATCAATATTTATCATTTTTGCGTAGCAGCCATTTTCAAAGTTAGCAATTCCGTCTTCGCTCCAGCCGTGTTCGTCATCTCCCAATAATGCTCTTGTGTGATCAGCTGATAATGATGTTTTACCGGTTCCTGATAGTCCCAGAAGTAAAGCTGAATCACCATTCTTTCCTTCATTTACTGAACAATGTAATGGTAAGATGTTCTCAAAGGGCAAATAGTAATTCATTACGGTAAACATTAATTTTTTTAAGCTTCCCATGTATGCCGAACCAACGATAACTCCAATTCGCTTGTCAAAATCCATAGCAACTATCATGTTTGATGTTTTACCGTTTGGTAACTTTCTTAATCTGCCTTCATATTTTGAAGCATCAAGTTTGTCATACGGGAGTGATAACAGATAAAACTCGTCATTATAGAAAACACTTTTTTCAATATTTTCAGGTATTGTCCTGAACATATTGTCAGTAAAAAGTGATGATAAAGCATGGTCGGTAATTACTTTAACAGGTAAGGCATATTTCACATCTGCACCAAGTACCCTGTCCGTTATATATACTTTTTCTTTATCTGCCAGGAAATCAATAGCATCCTTAAATACCATATTAAATGTTTCTTCGTCAATTGGAATATTGTTTGGTGAACTCCAGTCAATAGTATCCTCACTTTCACTTCTTCTGACAATTACGGTGTCTTTTGGGCTTCTGCCGGTAGATTCAACAGGTGTCCATGTAGCCAATGCACCACTCTCGGCAATTAATGCTTCTTTATTGTCAACAACTTCCTGAATAATTTTTTTTCTTTCAATATTATCATAGATATTTTTATGATCATTAACTGCTTTAGATAATTTGGCTTTTAAGTTCATTTTTTATTATAAGGATTTATTAAATTAAGAATAATATGATAATTTATTTTGTGGTTAGTTAACTTTATTTTGCTTAATTACGGCTTGTGCAGCGGCTAATCTTGCAATAGGTACTCTGAAAGGTGAGCAGCTAACATAATTGAATCCTAAAGAGTTACAGAACTCAACAGAAGATGGTTCACCACCATGTTCGCCGCAAATTCCTATCTTTAGATTTTTACGTGTTTGTCTACCTCTTTCCACAGCAATCTTCATTAATTGACCAACACCATCCTGATCAAGAATTTCAAACGGATCGTTTTTCAAAATACCTTTTTTAATATATATTGGTAAGAATTTGCCTGCATCATCACGTGAATAACCGAAAGTCATTTGAGTTAAATCGTTTGTGCCAAATGAGAAAAATTCGGCAGATTTGGCAATTTCATCAGCTAATAGAGCTGCTCTTGGTATTTCAATCATTGTACCTACTAAATAATCAATCCTGTCATTTTTTTCTTTAAAAACTTTTTCAGCAATTGCACGAACAATGTCTTCCTGCATTTTCAGTTCTTTATAAGTTCCGATAAGAGGCACCATAATTTCGGGTATGGCATTAATACCTTTGGATTTCAAATTTAGTGCAGCTTCAAAAATAGCACGAGCCTGCATTTCGGTTATCTCGGGATATGTATTTCCTAAGCGGCAACCTCTGTGTCCTAGCATTGGGTTGAGTTCGGATAACTCTTTTACTTTTAGTTTGATTTCTTCAACCGAAATACCCATTTCTTTTGCCATTTCTTTTTGGTTTTTTTCTTCGTGAGGTATAAACTCGTGTAAAGGTGGGTCAAGCAGGCGAATGGTTACCGGAAGATCATGCATAGCTTCAAAGATTTCTTCAAAATCTTTTCGTTGTATAGGCAATAATTTATCCAATGCTTTTCTTCTTTCTTTTTCATTATAAGCAAGTATCATTTCCCGCATAAGCATTATACGTTCACCTTCAAAGAACATGTGTTCGGTACGGCAAAGACCTATACCCTGAGCACCAAAATTTCTGGCAATCAATGATTCTCTGGGAGTATCGGCATTGGCTCTTACATGCATTCTTGAATATTTATCAACAAGTTTCATCAGTTCATTGAAATCGCTACTTAATTCTGGTTCAATGGTTTTTACCTTTCCTTCATATACTTCACCTGTTGAACCGTTTAATGATATCCAGTCACCTTCTTTAAATATTTTATTATGGACAGTAAATATTCTTTTTTTATAATCAATATTTAAACCTCCTGCTCCGGAAATACAACATTTTCCCATACCTCGTGCAACAACAGCTGCATGAGATGTCATTCCGCCACGAGCAGTAAGTATACCTTTTGCAATGTCCATTCCTTTCAGGTCTTCCGGAGAAGTTTCAATACGAACAAGTATAACTTCTTTACCTTTGGCAGCCCATTCTTCAGCTTCGTCGGCAAAGAATACTATTTGTCCGCTTGAAGCACCCGGTGAAGCTGGTAAACCCTTGGTGATTATAATTGCTTCACTTATTGCTTCTTTATCAAATACAGGATGAAGCAGTTCATTAAGTTTGTTAGGCTCAACTCGCATAATTGCGTTTTTTTCATCAATTTCATCCTCATTGAGCATATCCATTGCAATTTTTACCATTGCTGTTCCTGTGCGTTTACCATTACGTGTTTGAAGCAGCCAAAGTTTGCTATCCTGAAAGGTAAACTCAATGTCCTGCATATCTTTATAATGATCTTCAAGTTTTTGCTGGATTTCATTTAATTCTTTATAAATTTCGGGCTTGCATTCTTCTAATGAGGGGTATTTTGTTGCTCTTACTTCTTCTGAATAATTTGATTGTTTAGCCCATCTTCTTGAACCTTCAAGAGTAATTTGCCGTGGGGTTCTGATGCCTGCAACCACATCTTCGCCCTGAGCATTGATCAAATATTCGCCGTTGAACAAGTCTTCGCCTGTAGCAGCATCTCTTGTGAACGCGACTCCTGTTCCTGAATTATTATTCATGTTTCCGAAAACCATTGCCTGAACATTAATAGCTGTTCCCCATTCGGATGGAATATTGTTTAATTTGCGGTAAAATATAGCTCTTTCGTTCATCCAACTGTCAAAAACAGCCATTACTGAACCCCAGAGTTGTTCCCACGGATCATCAGGAAATTCTTTACCTGTCTCTTCTTTTACTGCACTTTTGAATAATCTTACTAATTCTTTAAGATCTTCGGTTGTAAGCTCGGTGTCATCATCAATATCTTTCTTGTCTTTCATCTCGTCAATGATTTCTTCAAAAGGGTCAATATCTTGTTTTGAAGCAGGTTTCATACCAAGTACCACGTCACCGTACATTTGAACAAATCTCCGGTAGGAATCCCATGCAAAACGTTCATTACCGAATTTTCTGGCAATTCCTTCAACAGTATCATTATCTAAACCAAGGTTTAAAACCGTATCCATCATTCCTGGCATAGAAGCTCTTGCTCCTGAACGAACAGAAAGTAAACATGGATTTTCTTTGTCCCCGAATTTTGTACCCATAATTTTTTCAACAAAATGAACGCCTCCTTCAACTTCTTTTTTGATTAGTTCAATAGTTTTTTCTTTACCGATTTTATAGTATTCAATACAAACTTCAGTAGTAATTGTAAATCCCGGAGGAACCGGTACACCAATAAGGTTCATTTCTGCAAGGTTTGCACCTTTCCCGCCCAAAAGATTTTTTTTATCTGCTTTGCCTTCTGCTTTTCGGTCACCGAAAAGATAAACATGTTTTTGTTTTGTCATTTTATTTTTTAATTATTTAATTGATTTTTAACCAGTTTAATTTTAAGCATGCAAAACTACAAAAATATATATCAGGAAATTATCATTTGTTTAAAAATTTTGTATGTTTGCCTGCCATAATTCAGATAAACTCTGTAAGGAAGTATAACTGTATTAGGGTCAAAGGTATAATGTGTTTTGTAATCAGAATAAAAATTTAATATTTGACATTTGACATCTGACATTTGACATGATAATAATATATAACTCAAAGTTTAATTATTTATAAAAATATTTCAAGAATGAATAATATTATTGGAATTCGTCATGAGGATAAATATGTTATGGAAAGGCGTGTACCGCTAACTCCTAAACATATTAAAAATTTAATAAAAAATCAGAATCTGGAAGTTTTAGTTGAAAGTTCACCGAAAAGAATTTTTAAAGATGAAGAATTTGAGAAGGCAGGAGCAATAATTACAAATGATTTGAAAAAAGCTCCCGTGATTTTTGGTGTAAAAGAAATACCCGAATCTTATTTTGAAAAGGGAAAAACATACATATTCTTTTCACATGTAATTAAAGGACAGGAATATAATATGCCCATGCTCAAAAAAATGATGGAGAAAAAAAACAATCTCATTGACTATGAAAAAATAATGGATGAGCAGGGGAGGAGACTGATATTTTTCGGGAAATATGCAGGTTTGGCAGGAATGATCAATTCTTTATGGTCGTTAGGTTTGCGTTTAAAACATTTCGGTCTTGAAACACCTTTTATCAAAATAAAACAATCACATCTTTATAATTCGCTGGAAGAAGCTAAAAATGATATTTCAAAAGTTGGTTTTGAAATTGCAGAGAAAGGCTTGCCAAAAGAGTTAACTCCCTTAACGATAGGATTTACAGGTTATGGCAATGTTTCAATGGGTGCACAGGAAATTACAAATTTATTGCCTGTAAAAGAAATATCACCTTCCGAGTTGTTGGATTTGAAAAACAGGCCAGACCGTCCTAACAATGTTATTTATAAAATTATTTTTAAAGAGGAAGATTTGTCAGAGCCGTTAGATAACAATATGGAATTTGACCTGCAGGATTATTACACTCATCCGGAAAAATATAAAGACCAGTTTGAAAAATATATTAAACATTTAACTATTTTAATGAATTGCATGTATTGGGATGAACGTTATCCGAGAATTATTACCAAAGATTATCTTGAAAAATTATATAAAGAAGGTAATCCGAAGTTAACGGTTATTGGTGATATTACCTGCGATCCGGACGGATCAATAGAATGTACACATAAGGGCACAGAAATTGAGGATCCTGTTTTTGTTTATAATCCGTATACCCGGAAACCTGTAATGGGTCATGAAGGCGAAGGTATTATGATAATGTCGGTTGATATTTTACCAAGCGAATTACCCCGCGAATCCTCAATTTATTTTGGAGACACTTTTCTTAAATATGTTAAAGCAATTGCAACATCAGATTATAATGTACCTTTTGAACTTTTGAATCTGCCAAATCCGATTAAAAAAGCTGTTATTTTACATCAGGGCAAATTAACTCCTGATTATGAATATATTGCTGAATATTTATAGTCCGTTTGAAAATTTGTTATATAAAAATCAATTTAATTTATAAGCATTATGAAAAAAGTACTTATTCTTGGAGCGGGAATGGTTGTAAAACCAATGGTTTCCTATTTATTAGGTAAAGGATATCAGGTAACTGTGGCTACCCGAACAAAATCAAAAGCTGATAAAATGATTGCCGGACATCCTAACGGAAAGTCGCTTGCATGGACGGTTGACGACAAAGAAACGCTTGGCAAACTTATTGCAGAACATGACATTTCTGTTAGTTTATTACCATTTGTTTATCATGTGATGGTTGCAAAAATGTGTATCAAACACAAAAAAAATATGGTAACAACTTCTTATGTTAAGCCCGAAATGAAAGCACTTGACCAGGAAGCAAAAAAAGCCGGAGTGATTATTTTAAATGAAATTGGTGTTGACCCCGGAATTGACCACATGTCGGCAATGCGAATTATTGACCATATTCATGACAAAAATGGTGAAATTGAGGAGTTTTATTCGTTTTGTGGAGCATTGGTTGCTCCTGAAGTAGAAAAAAATCCGTTCAATTATAAATTTTCCTGGGCACCAAAAGGAGTTGTAATGGCTGGAAATAATGATGGAAAATACCTCCTTCACGGAGAAGTGATTTATGTTCCTACAGAAGACCTTTTTAAAAACCCAATAAAAGTTGATTTTTCCGAAGTGGGAGAGTTGGAAGTATATCCTAACAGGGACTCAATACCTTATATAGAACTTTATGGGATTCCTGAAACAAAAACCATGTTTCGCGGTACTTTCCGTTATGATAAATGGTGTGAAATAATGGATGCATTCAAATCTATTAACCTGCTTTCTTACGATAAAATGAATATGGAAGGCATGACTTATGCTGATTTTATGGCTAAAATGACAGGAGCTGAAAATTCAGATAATATTGCAAAAAAAGTTGTTGAAAAATTAGGTATTGGAGAAGATTCAAATCCTGTTATTGCTATGCAATGGCTTGGATTATTTTCAAACGAGCCAATGAACCGCAAAGAAGATTCACCGTTTGAAGTTACATCCGATTTAATGATCTCAAAAATGATGATTGGTGAAAATGAAAGGGATATGCTGGTTATGCAACACACTTTTCTGGCAAAGTATCCGGATGGCAAAAAAGAAGTAATTAAATCAAACATGCTTGATTTTGGTACTTTAAAAACCGATACATCAATTGCAAGAACAGTTGCATTGCCTGCCGCATGCGCAGTGGAGATGATTTTGGAAGGAAATATCAATGTAACCGGAGTATATATTCCCGTAATCCCTGAAATTTACAACCCAATACTTAACCAACTTGAAACTATGAACATTAAAATGATTGAGAGATACGGATTGCCTTTGAGTGAGAATATTAAATGATAATATGAAAGGTAAAGAAAATTTGAAAAGGATTCTTCATGTAGTATTACGCCCTGCTTTCGGGATTTGTTTATTTTTGTCACAATTTACCAGCAATCGCAATACACTATTCACTGACAACTTTTATTTATTGTTTCTGGGAATATTATTTCTTACCTGTGGTATTTTACTTTTAATTACTGCCTCGTTGCATTTGCGAAAAGCCATTAATACTAAAGATATTGTAATTAGTGGTCCGTTCAAATATATCAGGCATCCGATTTATACCAGTATATATATCCTTTCAATTGGATTGGGACTTATATTTTTCACTTGGCTTTGGTTTATTGTTATGATAATTTTTATTCCATTTTGGTATCTGGAATGCAGAGAAGAAGAAAAGGAAATGATAAAATTGTATGGTAAAAAATATATTGAATATCAAAAGAAGACAGGAATGTTTTTTCCAAGGATGAGATAATGATTCAAATGAACATTTTCATTATTCTATTATTCCATATTTATTGAAATAAGAAATGATAAACTGGCTAAATATTTACTAATAAAATCAACTTGTATGTCTTATTTTATCATAATATTAATAATTGGTATCGTGATATATTTTATCATGAATATGAATAAAAAAAGTACATCATCCGGAACAGACTCAAAGAGTAGTAATTCTTATGATGATAAAGGAAATGTGAATCGCACCCGGAAAAAATCCGGTTATGGCAAATGGATAGGAGGGGGACTTGGCTGGGCTTTTGGCGGACCAATTGGCGGAATACTTGGTTTTGTTTTCGGTTCAATGTATGATGGAATGCAAAGCAGACAATATGCATACAGTCCGGGTCAAACTCAAACGCAACCTGCTGATTTCAGCGTTAGTCTGCTCATACTTGCTGCTGCCGTGATGAAAGCAGACGGTAAAGTTTTACGTTCAGAACTGAATTATGTTAAAAGTTTTTTTATTCAACAGTTTAGTGTTAGTGTAGCTGAAAGAAATATTAAGTTATTGCGTGAAATTTTGAAGCAGGAAATCAATGTATATGATGTCAGCATGCAGATAAGACAATACATGGAATATGCTTCCCGGCTTCAGCTTTTGCATTTTCTTTTTGGTATTTCAATGGCTGACGGACAAATTCATGCACGTGAGATTGATATCATTGATCTGATAGCAGGTTATCTTGGAATAAGCAGGAACGATTACCAGTCAGTAAGAGCAATGTTTGTTAAAGAAACTGATAGTGCCTATAAGATTCTTGAAGTATCACCCAATGCCACTGATGAAGAGGTGAAAAAAGCATATCATAAAATGGCAACAAAATACCATCCTGATAAAGTAGCACATCTTGGCGAGGAATTTAAAAAAGCAGCCAAAGAAAAATTCCAGAAATTAAATGGAGCTTACAGGGAAATTAAGAAACAAAAAGGGATGAAATGATTTGTGATTTGTAAATTGATATTTGGTGCTTTTACTATAAAATAACTGCTTAATAAATAAGCACTGACTAATCATAAAACCTCCAACTAATCCCAAATTTAAATGCTGCATCCTGCATGGGATAATGAGGTACAGTATAGTAATTATAACCCGAAAAACCAGCATTAAAATGTTGGTATTTAACAAAGAAAAGGACTCTTTTTATTTTAAAATTAAGAAATACATCTGCATAAAAATAGTTTCCAATTTTTTTCTCATTCTGAATATAAAAGTTCCGTAAAGCAGGCATATAAGCATTGGCATAATAAGCTGTGAAGTAATATACTTTAATTCCGGGCTGAATAATTGCTGCATTTTGAAATAAATTTTGTGTAAAATGGACAGTTACATTAGCTATCAGTTCAGGAAGCCGCAAAATATTGGAATTGGAAACATTCTGATAAATAAATTTGTTATCAATTCCAAACTTTCCGATTTTGAAATCCTTGTAAATAAATGCACTGATAACATTAAACGATTTTTCAAATTGATTGGGTTTTGCAAGTGTATCAAAATACACAAAATTTTTAAGCTGGTATAAATTGACGCCAAGTTTCAAAGTTTTATAACTGTATTCAACTCCGGCAAGTATAAATTCTTGTTTCTTAAGATTATTATCCCATCTGAAATTGTTTGCATCATAATGCTGATAATAATAGGATGGTATTTGATTTGAATACGTTGCTTTAAGTTTTAGCAAACCGAGATTTTTATTCTTATTCCCGATAAACTGATCTATCTGAGCTTGAGCTTTAAAACCTCCATTATTATAATCGCCAAAAGTATAACCGGCATTAAAATTAAGCCGAAAACTTTTTAATATAAAAACCGAGAAACCGCCTGAAGGAATTAATTGGCTGAAATACTTTGTTGGGGCATATCCTCCGATTTCAATATATTGATAATTTAAGTTAAAATACAGGTAAAATACTTTGTCTTCAAGTTTATCATTAAATCCTAAATTTGACCATGTAAGTTGATTTTTAATTTTAATAATATAAGTTGAATCGTGAGTTAGTGTTGAATCAATTATTGAATCGTATTTTTGGTAAAACAAACTTGCCGGGTTTTTGTCTTCATAAAGAAATTGATTTCTTGACCATGAAAACGAATGAGATATCCTACCCAAATCAAGTTTCCGTTTTTTGGGAATAGTATCTGTGGTATTATTTTTTGAAATTTTTGATAAATAAAAATACTGATTAAAAAATAAACTGGCTTCCTTAATTTTATTTTGAGCGTTTTGTAAGTTAATATTAAGAAGTTGTCTGTCGGTTTCAATATTATTTTCAAAAATGCTGTCGGATTGAATTCCCCCGTTTTCTTCAACAGTCAATTTGTCATGTATATAATTGGCAATTATTCCATAGCGATTATTTTTAGTGTAATATTGACCGGTAATAAAAAGATTTTTATCATCTGATTTTTGTCTCTCGTAATATCCCGGTGAATGAATGAAACGGAAATCTAAGCCGATTGTAAATTGCCGTGCAATATTCTGACTATGAGTTACCCTGAAAAATTGTTCCTTTTTTGCTCCGTTTTCATAGTATAACTTGGTATAAGGAATAAAAAGCCGGTAATATTTTACAGTTTTATTTTTATATAGATATCTGTCAAATGAGTGAATCCCAAAATCAAATTCATTTGAGATAAAAGGCTTATAAATCATGTTATGATGGGCTAAGCCGATGTTTCCGAGACCTGCATAAAATCTACCATGTTTTGATATTGGATCATATTGCTGAAAGTCGGTTAATATAGTATCAATATAATAGAGTTTTGAAAATGCAGCACTATCGGGGTTATCGTAAAAATAAAAAACTGCGGAAGAATCAACTTTTTGTTGAAGAGTATCATTTTGGTTAGCAAAGATATTTATTGAAAATAATATTAATATGTTAAATATGTATAATACTTTTCTAAAGAATGACATTTTATGATTTTAAATTATATATTTATTAAAAACGAATAATCACTGATTATATTTTTGTCAAAATTAGTTATTTAAGGACATAATATAAAGAGAAGGCAAAAAAAATCCCCCCGAATTCGGGGGGATTTTATAAAATTTGGCAACGACCTACTTTTCCACTTGGTATAGCAGTATCATCGGCGCTGGTGGGCTTAACTTCTCTGTTCGGAATGGGAAGAGGTGGACACCACCGCAATAGTCACCATAAGCTCTTTAATTTCTTTAAAAAATGATATTTTATGACATATATATGAAAGAGAACACAAAGTTAGAATGATATTAAAAGAATAAAAATAAGAAAGTATACGGGTAATTAGTACTGCTTGGCTTTGACATTACTGCCTTTACACCTGCAGCCTATCAACGTCGTAGTCTACAACGACCCTTAAAGGAAGTCTCATCTTGGGCTAAGTTTCGTGCTTAGATGCTTTCAGCACTTATCTCATCCAAACATAGCTACCCTGCGGTGCAGCTGGCGCCACAACAGGTACACTAGAGGTTTGTCCAACCCGGTCCTCTCGTACTAGGGTCAGGTGCCCTCAAACTTCCAACGCCCACAACAGATAGGGACCGAACTGTCTCGCGACGTTCTGAACCCAGCTCGCGTGCCACTTTAATGGGCGAACA
>JADFUO010000180.1 GCA_015222115.1 Bacteroidota bacterium
CGATCAGTTTGTTCAAATATTGGAGAAGGTTATCGAAAGAGAAGATACCCGGCTCACTTTATTAGTAAAACATCCGATGCTGATATGGAAAATACCGAAACTCAGGTTTGGCTTGATTTTGCATTAGCTTGTGAGTATATTGATCTTGAAAAGTTTAATCATCTTAACAATCGCGCTGAAGAAATTGGGAAATTATTAAATCATATGATTATAAATTCTGAAAAATATAAATAGGACGGCAGTCGGCATTTGACAATCGGCGATTAATCGACTGGAGACTGAAGACTGGAGACTGAAGACTGGAGACTGAAGACTGGAGACTGAAGACTGGCATAATTTATATCAAACATAAAATGAAATACCATTTTATACGTTATTATATTAAATGAGTTCATTTGAAATTACCGGCGGAAAAAAATTAAAAGGCGAAATAACCCCACAGGGTGCAAAAAATGAAGCTTTGCAGATTTTATGTGCAAGCCTGCTAACTCCCGAAAAAGTTACAATCAGCAACATCCCAAACATCAGAGATGTAAATAAACTTATTGATATTTTAAAAGATTTGGGTGTAACCGTAAAAAAAATCAGCGAAAATAAATACACTTTTCAGGCTGACAATATTAATCTTGAATATCTTAAATCGCCGGAATTCAGAGAAAAAGGTGCAAGTCTCAGAGGGTCAATAATGATTTTGGGTCCCTTGCTTGCACGTTTCGGTAAAGCATATATGCCTCATCCCGGAGGTGATAAAATCGGGCGTCGCAGATTAGATACACATTTTACAGGACTGCAAACACTCGGAGCTAAATTTAAGAGCGAATTAAAAGATAATTTTTATAAAGTTGATGCAACCGAATTAAAAGGTACATACATGCTTCTTGATGAAGCATCAGTAACCGGAACTGCCAACATACTGATGGCAGCCACCCTTGCCAAAGGCAGAACTACAATTTTTAATGCTGCCTGCGAGCCATACATTTTACAGCTTTGTAAAATGCTTATTAAAATGGGTGCAAAAATAAACGGTACCAGCTCAAACTTATTAACAATTGACGGCGTTAAAAATTTAAAAGGCTGTTCACATACTATGATGGCTGATATGATTGAAGTTGGCAGTTTTATCGGTATGGCTGCAATGACACAATCAGCCCTCACTATTAAAAATGTTAATTATGATGCCCTTGGGATCATTCCGGAAATTTTCAAAAGACTTGGAATAAAAATTGAAAAGTCAGGGAACGATATTTTTATTCCCGAACTTGAAGAATATGAAGTTGAGACTTTTATGGACGGTTCAATAATGACGATCTCCGATGCTCCCTGGCCAGGCTTCACACCCGACTTGATAAGTATTATGCTTGTTATAGCTACCCAGGCAAAAGGCAGTGTTTTGATACATCAGAAAATGTTTGAAAGCCGTTTGTTTTTTGTTGATAAACTTATTGATATGGGAGCACAAATAATATTATGCGATCCGCACCGTGCAACTGTTATCGGACTTAACAGGCAATATCCTCTTCGCGGAATTGAAATGACTTCTCCTGATATCCGTGCAGGTGTATCTCTTTTGATTGCAGCACTTTCCGCCGAAGGCAAAAGTATAATCCATAATATTGAACAAATTGACAGGGGCTACCAGAAAATTGATTCCCGATTACGAAAATTAGGTGCTGATATTGTTAGGAAATAATTGGTATTTTAATATATTTTGATAAGACTAATATATACTATTATCCTGTAAAACTTTGCTAAAAAACAAAGTTATTTTGCAAATCCGCAAATAGTATGCGATTGATTCAACATTCAACACTCAACATACAACATTCAATTTTCATTATTTCTGCATATTCGACTTCGCAGTTTCAATGCTTTTATAAATTTTTACTTGTTTATTGATTATTGTGTGTTGC
>JADFUO010000181.1 GCA_015222115.1 Bacteroidota bacterium
CTTAAGAACATGGTCTGGTGTTCCAATCTGAAAGGGATTATCGTATTTATCGTACACCGTTAAGGTTTTGTATAAATTGTTTCTGGCAAATTTAATTCCCAGCCACCACATTTCCGTTGTAAGCCCCTTTGGTGCCTCCAGGTGTATAAGTTTGTCCCAGTGAAGATACCGACCCTTTTTGTCTACGGACTCAAGATTTTGGATAATGCCCATTCCTTTTTCAAAGTCTAATTTAAATATCTTAGTTAAAAGGTCGCTAAAAACCGGCGGCTTAGAGGGGATTTTCATTGTAACACTCCGAAAATATATAGGTTCTAATCAAAACGATTTATTACCAAATTTTAAATTATTAGTAATACATAATCCGTCCAAAGTAAATACTAATTTGTGACTAATTATCGATTTTTTAGTATTTTAATTTTTAGTTTTTTCCGTGAATTAATAATTATTAAGTATGTACATAAGCAGTATGTATATTATGGAGCAACCACCAGATATAGATATGTTTGTACCAACAAACAATAAAATAGTATTTAGTGTTAGTGGATAAGAAATGGTATTGGTTTTTAGAACAAAAAAAATTAGTTTATCTAAACAGCGTGTTTTCCCCCTGCTCGATAAACAGGCTTGCATGATGTATTGAAATCTTATAATATAAACGCCCGATTATGCCAATTTACGAATACGAGCACATAGATAAGCCTTGTTTACTTGGCAAGGTGTTTGAAATAAAGCAGTCAATTCATGACGAAGCGCTGAATAGCTGCCCAAATTGTGCAGGTTCGGTACGAAAACTCATTTCTCGCATTAATATAAGCACCCCTAAATCTGATAGAGAACTGCGCGATCATGGTTTCACCAAGCTTGTAAGGCGTGATGATGGTGTTTATGAAAATGTTACTGCTCGTGATGGTGATAGTAAAGTTGTGCTAAGAGACAAACCTGAGACATTGCCGGATTTTAAGAAAACAATCAGCGATTAGCCTGATTTTACACCTCGCAAGTTATGGCCTTTCGAGGTATATCATGGAGGATTCTAAAATGGATAAGAAAATCCGTATAGGCGCACTTATATCCGGAGGCGGAACAAATTTACAGGCAATCATTGATTCTTGTGAATCAGGAAAGATAAACGGGGATATAATATTTACAGGATCGGATAATCCTGATGCATTGGGTCTTGAGAAAAGCAAGAAACACGGAATAACTACATTTGTTGTGGATTATAAGCCGATAATTCAGAGCTACAAAAAAGAACCGGATAGTGTTTCGGTTCCAGATGATTTTGATCTGGATGATGTGCTTTCAAAGCAGCACCTTTTCTCAGCAAATACACCTCCGGAAAAAGTTAGATCTTTTTTTATAACAAGAGCTGTTGCCGAGGCAAAGCTGATTGATAAAATGAAGCCCTATTCCTTCGACCTTCTAGTGCTGGCTGGTTTTATGAGAAATTTAACCCCTTATTTTATTGACAGAATAAATACTGATCGTGCAAATCCTCGCATAATGAATATCCATCCTGCTTTACTGCCCTCGTTTCCGGGCGTTGATGGATATGGAGATACTTTCAGGTATGGGTGCAAGGTTGGTGGTTGTACCGTACATTTTGTTGATTACGGAGAAGATTCAGGACCTATTATAGGCCAGAAAGC
>JADFUO010000182.1 GCA_015222115.1 Bacteroidota bacterium
AAGTAAGTAATGCAAAAAAAATTGATTCTAATGCAAATATATTTATTTCACATGATTATAAAGACTATATTAGATTTTATGCTAAAGCAAAATTTGGAATAATGAATAGGGTTCATGGTGCATTTTTAATCGCTTCATTTGGTCGGCCTGCTGTGCTAATTGGCAACGACTCACGAGTTAAAATGCCAGAGGAAATTGGCTTGCAGCATGTTTTTGTTAATAATGCAGATTTGGATTGGCTGTTAGAACAATATGAATATTTGAAAAATGGGGGTGATAATTATTCACAAAAGTTTAATGGGATTAAAAAGAAAGCATATAACGACTACCAAGAAGCATTAAGTGTCCTATAAATGAAAATTTATTTAATATTTTTTAAGACATTAGAGTTAATATATCATAGCTGTTTATATTTCTTGGATTATTTTATTATACTTAGCTATCATTCACAAAAAGCTAAAAATAAAATATTAATCATCCGCCTTGACGCCATTGGCGATTTTATCCTTTGGCTTGATTCCGCCCAGCATTTCAGAAAAATCTATCCCTACAAAAAAATTGTTTTGTTAGGAAACCAGGCATGGACTGATCTGGCCAAAAAATTTCACTATTGGGATGAAGTATGGCCTTTGGATAAACTGCGCTTTACATATAATTTAATTTACCGTTTCCAATTACTAAAAAAAATTCGCCAAGCAGGGTTTGATATAGTTATACAACCCACTTATTCTAGGGAGTTTCTATACGGCGATGCAATCGTACGGATCAGTGAGGCACGCAAAAAGATTGGGTCTGTAGGTGATTATAGTAATATTTTGCCAATAGAGAAAAAGATTAGTGACCGATTTTACACTCAATTGATACCATCTAACCCAAAACCACTTATGGAGCTTAGGCGCAATGCCGAATTTGTAAGGGGGTTAGGTTATGAACTCCAGGCTGCTTTGCCTGATATGATGCCTGTTGCACAAGGCATAAATAACCCTGTTGCAAATAATTCACCTTATTTTGTGTTATTTCCAGGAGCATTATGGACACGAAAACAGTGGCCTATTGAAAAGTTTTCTGAGTTTGCCTCGTTAGTATTTCATGAAACAGGTATGTCAGCGGTTATTTGTGGAGGAGTAACTGAAAGGCAATTGGGCAAAGCTTTAATTGCTATCATGGATATCCCTGTTGTAAATATGGTTGGTGAAACAAGTTTAGCTGAACTGGTGGCTATTATTAAAGACGCTCAATTTTTATTAAGCAATGATACAAGTGCAGTCCATATTGCTTCGGCTGTTGCCACGTCTGCCTTTTGTCTTTTGGGTGGTGGCCATTATGGGCGTTTTATGCCCTATGATATAGAAACTGAAACTAAAAAACCACTCCCTGTTGCAATTATCCATCAAATGGACTGCTTTAACTGTAATTGGCGATGCCGATATTTTATAAAAGATAATGAGCCAGCCCCTTGCATTGAAAAAATTTCAGTTGAAGAAGTATTTGCCGCACTCCAACCATTGATCAGGGAACGGCATCAACTGGGTTCTATCTGATGAAAACCGTCATAAAGAACTGTGCATAAAGGCAAGGGAAAAGGCGGTGGCCTGTTTTGA
>JADFUO010000183.1 GCA_015222115.1 Bacteroidota bacterium
AAGCTATATACTGTCCTTTGATGAGAATGGTGAAATTATCGGCAAGCCGGAGTTTCTTGGTGAAATAATTGATATCTCAAAAAAAGATTTTGATGAATCTGATTATTTTACATGTCAAAAATTTAAAACCGACAATGGTTTACGGTTTCTTTATAAACAAACTTTTCCTCCGGGCTGGGACGTAATTACCAAGATAAATTATAAATTATTTGACAGTAATTTGAATAAAATCTGGGAAAAGCAAATTCTAATACCATATAATCCATGGCATTATGAAATCCTGAATATTGTTATGAACAGGTCTGAAGATTTGTTTTTTATTGCAAAAATTAAATCCGAAAACGAATTTGATAAGTATTTTTATAATCTCGGAGTGTTCAATCAGGATTCGGATGAAATACAGTATTATGATTTTAAATTAAAAAACAAGGAAATCACTAAGATAAAGTTAGATGTTACACAAAACGGTAATGTCTATGCTTTCGGTTTTTACAAAGAGCAGGATACCAAAAAAGAAATTGCAGGATTATATTATTATATTTTTGATTCACAAAAAAGAAATGTAATTATCAATTCTGTTAAAGAGATTTCAAACGACATTATTTCACAATTTAAAAACTCGGATTTTGAGCATCTGGAACCTGTTAAATTATATTTATCAGAAAATAATCAGGTAATTTTTATCTCAGCTTTTGAATGGACGAAAAAAGAGTTTTTTTCCGATTCGGAAGGTAAATTATATATTCATAATATTTATAATTCGGGTGATATTATTGTCTGGGATTTTGATATTGAAGATAATCATATTTGGTCGCAAATTATATATAAGCAGCAAAAATCAAATCATTATCCCAACGAAATTGGTTTTGAAAATACATTAACTGATAAAAACCTGTTTTTTTTATTCAATGATAATCCCAAAAATATTGATGTATATAATAATGATAAAATAAAATTAATGAAAAAGAACCATGTTCTTACACTGGCAGCAATTAATTTAGAAAATGGTAAATACTATAAACAAAAGATAATTTGCGAAAAAAACAGGAAAAATAAACTATATTTCCATCCGGATTTTTGTTATAAGCAGGGAGATAATTCAATAATTATAATTGGAGAAAGTCCTGATTTTTATTTATCAAGAATTGATTTTAAATAATTTATTATCTTTTTTGTCGGGATGGTGAGACTCGAACTCACGACCTCTGGTCCCCCAGACCAGCACGCTAACCGACTGCGCCACATCCCGGATATTTTTTCTGCAAAAGTAATATTTTTTTACAAATTTAAATTTACCAATTTAAAATAAGTCATATTGTTATATCTATATATGTTTAAAGTTATGGCATACTTTTAGCAAATAATTAATTAAAAAGAAAAATATTTTAATTTTACATCAAAATAAATCTAATTAAAATGAATGAAAACATTGAAAAAACAAAATGTCTGATTATTGGCTCCGGTCCGGCAGGATACACTGCTGCAATCTATGCAGCAAGAGCTGACCTTAAAACAATAGTTTATGAGGGTTTGCAGCCGGGAGGACAATTAACAATAACTACAGAAGTTGACAATTTCCCGGGTTACCCCGAAGGAGCTCAAGGACCTGCAATTATGGAAGACTTTAAAAAGCAAGCAGAACGATTTAATGCTGATATCCGCTTCGGAATGATTACCGAAGTTGATTTTTCAAAAAGACCGTTTAAAATTACAGCTGATGACGGCAAAATAATTATAGCTGAAACCGTAATAATAGCAACAGGTGCATCAGCAAGATGGTTAGGAATGGAATCCGAACAAAAATTTAATGGCTACGGGGTTTCAGCTTGTGCAACCTGCGACGGATTTTTCTACAAAGGAAAAGATGTTGCAATTGTCGGTGGTGGTGATACTGCTGCTGAAGAAGCAACCTATCTTGCCAAACTCTGCAATAAAGTTTATCTGATTCACCGAAGAGATGACCTGAGAGCTTCAAAAGCTATGCAGAAAAAAATATTTAACACACCGAATATTGAAATAATCTGGGATCATGTACCTAAAGAAATTACCGGTACAGAAGAAGGATTTTCAAAAGCTGTAACGGGTGCTATATTAACTAATGTTAAAACCGGAGAAGAAAAGAAAATTAATATTGACGGATTTTTTGTTGCGATTGGTCATAAACCGAATTCAGAAATTTTTAAGGGACAGATTGATATGAATGAAACAGGCTACATTAAAACAGCACCTGATTCAACAAAAACCAGTGTTGAAGGCGTATTTGCCTGCGGCGATGTTCAGGACCATGTTTTCAGGCAGGCAGTAACAGCAGCAGGAACCGGTTGTATGGCTGCTATTGAAGCGGAAAGATTTTTAGACTCTTAAAAAGTAAAACTTACAAACATGTTGTTTAAATTAAATGTTGTCTATGCAGCCATTAGGATATTGTTACGGGTTACGGGTTTCGAGTTGCGGGATGCACGTAACTCGTAACTCGCAACTCGCAACAAAAATCGCTACTTGATTTCCCGATTGTAATTGGTTTATTTTCTGCTCATGTTGAAAATAATTAGGAGTTTAAATGAAAAACTTTATTTTTATTAATATGTTGTCTATATTTTTTTATCAAGTTGTGTAAAGTTAATGCCACAAACGGCAGCAGCAGTAGCAGAATATCTCACTGCAAACTGCCACTGCCACTGCCACTGCTACTTGTTTGTAAATTTCCACCGAGGGTGGTTTTAGTTTGAAACTTGATTTAAAAATAATTTAGTTTCTTAACATTTATTTGTCATATTATATTTAAATATAAATTTGTAAAAAACAAAGTCTTTTCAAGATAATAGCATAATGGGTATCAGGGAAACAGAAATAAAAAAAGCATCATGGGTTAGTATTTTGGGAAATGCTTTTTTATCAATCTTAAAAATTGTAATTGGTTTTATTTCGGGAAGTCTTGCTGTTGTTGGTGATGGGATTGATTCAGCCAGCGATATTATAATTTCGGTAATTACACTTATTACAGCCCGTATAATTTCTAAACCTCCTGATATTAAACATCCATACGGATATGAACGTGCCGATACTATCGCCTCAAAGGCATTGTCATTTATTATTTTCTTTGCAGGCATACAGTTAGCAATTTCAACAATTTCAAAATTAATTGAAAATACGCCTCAGGAAATCCCGTCAATAATTGCTATATATGTAACGCTTATCTCAATTGCAGGTAAATTATTATTATCTCTTTATCAGTTCAGAATAGGCAAAAAAACAAAAAGCTCAATGTTGCTTGCCAATGCCAAAAACATGCAAAATGATGTTGTTATTTCAGTTGCGGTTCTTGTCGGGTTAATTTTCACATTTGTTTTAAAAATTCCTGCTTTTGATACAATAATCGCCTTAGCTGTTAGTGTGTGGATTATGTTTACAGCTTATAAAATATTTATGCAGTCAAATACCGAACTTATGGATGGAATAAAAGATCCGACAATTTATAATAAAATTTTTGAAGCGGTTTCTGAAGTTAAAGGAGTTTACAACCCTCATAAGGTAAGATTACGTAAAATAGGATATAATTATATAGTTGAAATTGATATTGAGGTTGACGGAAATTTAAGTGTAAACGAATCTCATAAAATTGCCCATCTTGTTGAAAAAAGTATAAAAAAAAGAATTGAAAATGTTTATGATATTTTAATTCACATTGAACCTTACGGCTCTACTGATAAAGATGAAAAATATGGAGTTTCTGATAAAGACCTTATTGGGATGTAATTGATGCTATGTAATCCGGATGGGTCCAAATAAACTGGGACGGGCAGAACCAAAATGCCTTTAATGTCAGATGTGAAATATTTCATAACGCAGCAAAGCTGCAAACAAATTGATTTAAGAACAAGGATTAACGATTAGCGATTTTTGATTTATTTTTTCCATATTCTTTTGTGCAGTTCCTACGCTTTTTACGAATATAGATATTAATTCATTCAAATTTATTCATCAGATTTTAACTTCGTAAATCAAAAATCGTTAATCGGTGTTCTTAAATCAATTTCTATTTTTTTATCTTTGCGGTTGTAATGAAAATACTATAAAATTAATATATCCGGATAATGATATTATTCTTCAAAGGTTCAAAAAATATTTATTACGCAGTTGACTCAAATAAAAAAATCAACAATGCCGATAATAAAAAACTTTCATGGTTATTTGGAAATGCAGTGTATCTTGATAAAAATATTTTAAAAGGATATTTTATCGGGCCTCGAAAAGAAATGATAACACCATGGAGTACGAATGCCGTTGAAATAACCCAGAACATGGGAATTCAGGGTGTTGAAAGAATTGAGGAATTCCTGAAAACAGAAAATAAAAATGCCCCCTTTGATCCTATGCTTCAGGCATTTTACAAAGATCTTACTGAAGATATATTTACTATTGACAAAAAACCCGACCCGACAATTTATATCGAAAATATTAAAAAATACAATAAACAGGAAGGTCTTGCTTTAAGTGATGACGAAATTCTTTATTTGAATGAAATTTGTGATAAAATCGGAAGAAAATTAACTGACAGCGAAGTTTATGGATTTGCCCAGGTTAATTCAGAACATTGCCGGCATAAAATTTTTAACGGTACATTTATTATTAACGGAAAAGAAAAAAAAGATTCGTTATTTACTTTGATCAAAAAAACTTCCAAAACAAACCCAAATAAATTAGTTTCAGCTTATAAAGACAATGTAGCCTTTATTGTTGGTCCTGAAGTTGAACAGTTTGCTCCCGAAACTCAGGATAAAGCTGATTTTTTTATTGTAAGAGATATTGATACTGTAATTTCGTTAAAAGCTGAAACACATAATTTCCCTACAACTGTTGAACCTTTTAACGGTGCTTCAACCGGAACTGGTGGCGAAATAAGGGACAGGATGGCAGGCGGAAAAGGAAGTATCCCAATGGCAGGTACAGCCGTTTATATGACATCATATCCAAGATTGGAAAATAACAGATTATGGGAAGTGAAAACAACACCCAGAAAATGGTTGTATCAAACACCTGAGGAAATTCTTATCAAAGCCTCAAACGGTGCAAGTGATTTCGGGAATA
>JADFUO010000184.1 GCA_015222115.1 Bacteroidota bacterium
GGTAATGTCAGGAAGATAATTATTAAAAATGAAGAAGGTAAAACCTATCTTGAAATACCGGTTACCATTGGAATAGTTGGGGCATTAATAGCTCCTGTTTTGGCTGCTGTCGGTGCAATTGCCGCTCTTGCTGCTAATTTTAAAATTGAGGTTATCAAACGGGAAGATCAATAATTATATTTATTTATAGTTTGATATTATTTTTTCCAGATTTTCCATGATTTTTCTGCTTGTAAATACAGCATGTTTAAGCCGTTGACAGTTTTTACTCCTTGTTCTTTGCCAAATTTCAGGAACATTGTTTCGGAAGGATTATATATCAAATCAAATAAAATATGGTTTGGTGTTAACCAACCGTATTGAATATCAGGATATTCATCTGTGTTTGGGTACATTCCGATAGGTGTTGCGTTAATTATCAGTTTGTGTTCTGCAATTATTGAACTGCTAACTCCTTTATAATCTAATTGATGAATTTTTAAAGGTTCCCTTGAAACTACAATAAAACTTATTCCAAGTTTTTTTAGTACAAATTTTATTGCATTTGAAGCACCTCCCGAACCTAATATCAATGCTTTATTGATTTCAGGATTTAATAACGGCTTGAGCGATTTTTCAAATCCATAAGCATCGGTATTAAATCCTGTTAGTTTGAGTCCGTTGGAATTATGTTTAATTTTAATTGTATTAACTGCTCCGATTAATTTTGCTTCCCTGTCAATTTCATCAATATATTTAATTATGGATTCTTTATAAGGAGTTGTAATGTTTAATCCTGCCAAATTGGGATTATTCCTTAATAGATCAGGAAATTGATCAATATTTTTTAACGGAAATAAAAAATATTCGGCATCGGTTATTTTATCAAGTTTGAACTTATTGTCAAAGTATTGCTTTGATAATGAGTGGGTGAGGGGATAACCAATTAAGCCAAATGTTCTCATGCTTTTAAATTTAGCTAATATTTCTCTTATTATTGATTATAAAATCAATATATAAAATCAAAAAAAACAATTATTTTTTTGTTTCTGCTGATTTTTCTATTATCCAAATACTAAGTATGCCGAGAATTATAAATCCGATTGCAATAAAAAACTGTGAGTTAAAAGCCTCAGGCAGAATTCTTTCGTAACTTACCACAATTGGTTCTCCTTTTTTTAATATATGATTTCCGAGTTCATCTAATAAAAATATTTTATTTTGCCATGGCCATAAAATACTTACCGACCCTAAAATAAAACCTGTAAGTAATGAGATGGTTTCATTTCTGTATTTTTTAAAAACCCATGATAAAATATGTGAAAAAACTAATAATCCTCCAACAGCACCAATTAACACGGGAATCAGGATTTTTATATCAACATTATTAATTGCATCAATAGCTACAAGCTTATAATTTCCCATAATGAACAAAATAAACGACCCTGACAAGCCCGGCAATATCATGCTGCAAATAGCTGCAACTCCGCAAATTATAAGGTAAAAGAAATTTTTATTTTCTATAGCAGGATTAAGTAACGAAATAATAATTGCAATGGCTGTCCCGATAATAAATGTAATTATTACACTAACTGTCCATTTGCTGACTGTTTTCCCGACAAAATAAACCGAAGCCAAAACCAGCCCGAAAAAATAAGACCAGATGTAAACAGGATAATTTTCAAACAGGAAATCAAAAAGTCTGGCTAAAGTAACAATGGCTATAACAATTCCTGCAATAATTGCAATTAAAAAATACAGGTCGGTATATTTAACAAATTCTTTAAATTTACCTGTAAAAAGAAGTTTAATTGCTTTAAAATTAAAAGACTTTATAGAATTGATAAGCCTCTCAAAAATACCGGTTATTAATGCAATTGTACCCCCTGATACTCCGGGAATAACATTTGCTGCTCCCATTCCTAAACCTTTGAGAAAAAGAATAATATATTTAATCATAGAGAATATCCTAAATAATAATTTGGTTTTGAAGCTGGCAAATTTAGTGAAAAATTAGAAAGATATTGTAAACCTTGTATTGAAATTTTATTTGCTTTCTAAAAAAACTTTAGGGTTATTAATTGCTATTGAAGTAAAATATTCTTCGCCAATAAATGCACGTAAATCAAGACCAAATCTTCGTTCATCGGATTCGGTTTTAACCATATAATAATCAGATCCAAATAAGATTTTATTTCTTAATTTTTCATCACTTAATAATACCTTTAGCAATGAAAAGAATTTTTTGTTATTTAAAGTAAATGAAATATCCGTATAAAAGTTTTCATACTCAGTTATCATATTCCTGATTATCGAAAACCAATTATTTTTTTCATCAGGATGGTGAATAAACATTTCCCAGAAATATTCCGAACCAAAATGAGCAAAACAAATTCTAAGCTTTTTAAAATCATTAATAACATATTTATAATTTGTAGGATCAGTAAAATAAGAACATAATACTTTCCTGCTTTTTCTTTTTGTGTCTAAAGGTGTTTTTGATTTTGATAACAGACTGAGCAGCTTTTTCTTTTTACCCTTAAAATGAACGGGATTATATGGAC
>JADFUO010000185.1 GCA_015222115.1 Bacteroidota bacterium
TTGATAACCAACGGGTTAACCCGTTGGTTATTCAGAATTTTATTTTCTTTTAGAATAACTACTTTTTACTTATATCTTAACCCTTATTTTTCTCTTTTGGCTTTGAAATCGGCGTTTCAGCTATTGAATCACGCATTTTTGTATCGGCTTGAATATTCTGGAATTTATAATAATCCATAATTCCTAAATTACCTTCTCTGAATGCTTCAGCTATAGCTTTCGGAATTTCGGCTTCTGCCTGGATAACATTTGCGCGGGCTTCCTGTGCTTTTGCTTTCATTTCCTGCTCTATTGCAACAGCCATAGCACGGCGTTCTTCTGCCCTTGCCTGTGCAATATTTTTATCAGCATTTGCCTGGTCCATTTGTAATACAGCACCAATATTTTTGCCTATATCAATATCTGCAATATCAATTGAAAGTATTTCAAATGCTGTTCCCGAATCCAGACCCTTCTCTAAAACAACTCTTGAAATTGAATCAGGATTTTCCAAAACAGATTTATGAGAATCAGCAGAACCGATTGACGAAACCACACCTTCGCCAACCCTTGCAAGAACGGTTTCTTCGCCGGCACCGCCCACTAACTGCTTGATATTTGCACGAACTGTTACACGTGCTTTTGAAATCAACTGTATCCCATCTTTTGCAACAGCAGTAACCGGAGGTGTATCAATAACTTTAGGATTTACCGACATTTGAACTGCTTCCAATACATCCCTGCCTGCAAGGTCAATTGCAGTTGCAACTTTAAAATTAAGTTCTATGTTTGCCTTATCAGCCGAAATAAGTGCATTTACAACTGATTTTACACGCCCTCCTGCTAAAAAGTGTGCCTCCATTTCGTTCCTGTTTAGTTTTAAGCCAGCTTTGGTAGCTGCAATCAAACTGGTAACTATAACAGAAGGAGGAACTTTTCTCCATCGCATAAGAACTAACTGCAATAAAGAGATTCTTACTCCGGATACCAGTGCGGTAAACCATAATCCTACAGGGATAAAATAAAAAATTATCCACAAGCCAAATAAACAACCTATGCCTATGGCGATAATAACTAATACATTTGCTTCCATAATATTTATATTTTAGGTTTAACAATAATTTTATTAAAACTTATTTTTTCAACGATAATTTCTGTTTCCTCATCAATAAATTCTCCAAGTGTATGAACTTCATAAAATTCTCCATTAATAAGAGCTTTTCCGACAGTAGACAATTTTGACACAGTCTTACCGGTATCCCCTACTTTTAATTTTTTTTCGTCTATTACATTAACTTTACTTTTTACTTCGGATTTTAGCATTATTTTCTTCCATGTTTTTGATCTCAGCGAGAAATACAGAATTATAATTGTTAATAATCCTGTAGCTGCTAAAGTATAATGCCCTGCCGTGCTTCCATAAACCGAATATGCCTGCCATATTCCAATAGTCATCATAATGAATCCCAATATCCCGAATACTGCATGTCCGGGAATCACCAATATTTCAAGGATTATAAAAATCAATCCGACAACAATCAA
>JADFUO010000031.1 GCA_015222115.1 Bacteroidota bacterium
GAAAATAAAGATTTAATAAAAAAAATCGATGCCTTAAAAATTTCATGGTCGGATGAGAAAAATCTTATCAGGAAGACTTTTTTAATAATCAGTGAAAGTAATAAATATAAAGATTATATGAGTTCATCCGGTAACTCGTACCATGCTGATAAGGAAATTGTTATAAAGTTGTTGAAAAAGGAAATTTCGGAGAACGAAGTTCTGAAAAATTATTATGAGGATAGAAGTATTTACTGGGTAGATGATTATTATGCTGTAACAATGCTGATAATAAAAACAATCAAATTATTTCAAGAAGATTGGGATGAATTTGTTCCGTTGCCGTCAATTTACAAAACATCAGATAAAGATGGTAATGAAGACCGTAAATTTATTATTGAATTATTCAGAAAAACTATTATTCATAGCCGGGAATATGAACAATTAATTGATAAAAAAACGAAAAACTGGGAGCTTGACCGTATTGCAGTTATGGACATTATTCTTATCAAAATGGCTTTGGCTGAATTACTTGAATTTCCTAATATTCCCGTAAAAGTTACAATGAACGAATATATTGAATTATCAAAACTTTTCAGCACACCAAAAAGTAAAATTTTTGTAAACGGAATACTTGATAAACTCATCGTAGATTTAAATAAAAAAAATTTAATTAACAAAACCGGCAGAGGATTGATGACGTAGCTTATAGTGTTTGACGTTTGTCGTTTGACCCCGATACATTCATGCTTCCATACGGGGCAAGCGTTTGACGTTTGATTCCAATACGAAAAGCCTGCTAATCAATATTTTTTTGGGCTAAAGCCTATAATTTCAATATTTTTTATATCTTTATCTTTTTTAAAACAATTACGACTTACTATTTTTTAACATAAATAATTTATCATGAAAAAGAACAAGATTTTTTTACTCAATGTCTTATTTGCAGGATTGATATTAATCCTGAACGCCTGTGACTGTATAAAAGGAGAAGGACCAATAGAATCGGAATACAGAGATGTAACCAATTTCACAAAGATTAACCTGGATATTTCTGCTGATGTTTTTCTAACACAGGATACCGGATATTCGGTAAAAATTGAAGCTCAAAGGAATATTCTTGATATTATTAAAGCTAAGGTTTACGGCAAAACTTTAGAAATTGATTTTGAAGCCAATTGTGTGATAAATGTTGAAAATATTAATATTTATATTTCTATGCCCGAACTATCGGAAATTGAAGTTGATGGCTCCGGAACTGTTAAAGGTACAAATAAATTTAATGTTCAGGATTTGGAATTATCTGTTTGTGGCTCGGGAGATATTATTCTGGATGTTATTGCCAATTCAATATATTCTGATATTGATGGTTCGGGACAAATAAAATTATCAGGTTCAACTAAAAAACATAAAGTTAAAATTGAAGGCTCAGGCGATTTAAAAGCCTATGATTTAGTTGCTTATAGATCCAATATTAGATTAGATGGTTCGGGGGATTGTAAAGTTACTGTTCATGACGAACTTGATATTGTAATTTCAGGAAGCGGTGATGTTTATTACAAGGGCTCGCCAAATATTAAAACAAGAGTTAAAGGCTCGGGCAGAGTGCAGAAAGTTGATTAACCCTTGGTTTTTTTAGTTTGAAGTATTAATAGTTACTAATTCTTTTATCCCTACCACGCGTGCGTACCACACTGATCTCTGACAAAGACCAAAGGTACGCGCCATAGCCAATGTTGCTGAACGAGCCACTGCTATAACCCCGGTAACCACCCGGAAGGCCGGTAAAATAGCTTTCGTTATTAGCCACTGTATTGGGTGAGTTCCAACATAAATATTACAACTATCTGGTTCGTTATTATAACAATATTTTTCAATAGTGTCATTATCGGATGGTTTATTAATACCGTCTATTCGCGTTCCAATATTAAGGTTCTCTGCCATCCAGCATTGTGTACCTATTTGTATGGTGCTGTGGCTTTGTTCATCTCGAAAATCTATAAAATATTTACCACAAAAGCATTGCAGATACATTTGCCGGGCTTCCGTCAGTTATAATTGCAACCTGTGCACTGGCTGTGTTTACGCCTAATGCGATTAATGTTGAAATTAAAATTGTTTTACATTATTTTAGTATTATGTTATTTAGAATATTTATATATAATAAAAATTTATGCTTTTTCAGGGTTACTTTTTGTCAATTTTCCGTATTAATTAATAGTAAAAAATTTCTTTATCATTCTTTTTATTATTTTAAAAAATATCATTATGAAAAAAATTACAATTTATATTTTTATTGTTTTTCTGTTTGGAATAAGCATAAATGTGATGCCCCAAGGTGTGGCAATTAACAGCGATGGTTCCGCTGCTGATGGTACTGCCATACTTGATGTTAAATCAACAACAAAAGGTATATTAATACCGCGTATGACCTATGATGAACGTAACGCAATTACGAGTCCTGCAGCTGGACTTTTGGTTTATCAAACGAATAATTATTCAGGTTTTTATTTTTACAATGGAACTATATGGTTTCTTTTTGATGATGATGGAACTACGGTTTCAGATTTTGATAATAATACCAAAATACAGGTTGAAAAAAGCACTAATGAAGACATTATAAGGTTTGACATAAACGGTACTGAAAAAATGAGATTGAGAGAATCCATATTGGAATTTGTTAATACAGGTTATTCGGTATTTATTGGCGAAGAAGCCGGTACTAATGATGACCTGAGTGATAACTATAATGTTTTTATTGGCTATCAGGCAGGTAAATCCAACACATCAGGTGAGCGTAATACCGGAATTGGTAACGAGGCGCTTAAAAACATTACAAACGGTATTTATAACTCTGCAATTGGAGAAAATGCCGGTCCCATAATCTCAAATACTAACAATTCCGGAGCATTTGGTTATCTTTCACGGCCATTGTTATCCAATTATATATGCATCGGTAACACTTCTATCACAGGTATTGGTGGGTATGCTTCATGGTCACTTCTGTCGGATAAAAGGTTTAATCAGAATATTGAGGAAAATATACCTGGTTTAGAGTTTATTAAAAAATTACGTCCTGTAACTTATAATTTAGATGTTGAAAAACTTAATGATTTCCTTGGTGTCTCCAAACATATACGAAATAATGAGATAATGCAAAAAGCTTCACAAGAAAAAGCAGCCATTATACAAACAGGCTTCATTGCACAGGAAGTGGAACAGACAGCCCAATCACTTGGTTATAATTTCAGTGGTGTAGATGCTCCTAAAAATGAAACCGGCCACTACGGATTACGATACGCCGAGTTTGTTGTGCCTCTGGTGAAAGCCATACAGGAACAACAAAAAATGATTGAAGAGCTGAAAGCGAGGATTGAGGAGTTGGAGAAAAAATAGTTAGGTTTCAGGTTGCGGGTATGAATAATTTAACAAAGAATAATGAATAGTTATTTACGATTTACGAATTACGATTTACGAATTTAATTAAAACACATGAACACTTTAACACGATAACACACAATAACACATAAACACGCAGACTTTTTAAAAAAACCTAAAAAATAAACAGTTATGAAAAACAAAAATTTTAGAAACTTAGTATTATTGCTAATATTATTTTTTAGTTTTCAAATATCCAACGCTCAAATGGTTCTTTCCGATGGCTCACGAGTAAATGTCAATTCTGGAACAACTATAATCCAGTCGGGTAATGTAACTATTAATTCAGGTGCTATATTTGAACTTAGTGGTAACATGGCCGTTACCGGTACTTTTACCAACAACGCCGGAACTTCCGGTTTTGTTCTTAAATCAGATGCCACAGGCACTGGCTCGTTAATTGAAAGCAGTGGAATTAATGCAACAATAGAAAAATATATTGCCGAGGATATTTATCACTACCTATCTTCCCCAGTAAATGACCAGGCATTAACAATATTTACAAATACAGGTATAGCCCATACCGATTTTGACCTTTTTTATTACAGGGAGGCCTGTAATTTTGGAGGAGGCCCTGCATGGATTGATGCAGGTGATAAAACTTCCGGTATTTTGGAAGTTGGATTAGGATATGCTTATGCATATACAAAAAGTGGAAATAGTGACACAACACTTTCATTTTCCGGCACTACAAATACCGGAACCATAACTAAGCCAATTACTTATACTTATAATGCAGATATTTCAACAGATACCTCGTATTTCGGCTGGAACCTCGTAGGAAATCCGTATCCTTCACGCATTAATGCAACTACATTTATTAATGATAATTCAAATATTTACGGGACATTGTATTTTTGGGATGAAGCCGGCACTATTGAATATTCAGACTATGCCACATGGAACATCTCAGGTGGAGTAGCCGGAGGTGGTGGAAATCCACCAAACGGTTTCATTGATGTGGGGCAAGCATTTATGGTGCATACCACTACTACCTCAACTTCGGTTTCATTCAATAATAATATGAGAGTTCATAATACAGCACAATTCTTTAAAGAAAATAAAGATATTAAAAGATTTAAAATAAGTGTTGAAAATGAAGAAGGATATTATAATGAAACACTCATTGCATTCCTTGAAGGTACAACAAATGGTTTTGATAATAAATATGATGGCTTAAAACCTAAATTGAATTCAAATATCGCACTATATACAAAATTAGTTGAAAATGATGGATATGATTATGCTATTCAGGGATTACCTCCTCTTTCAAATGGAGGTGTAACAGTAAAATTAGGAATTGATGCAGGCACTGAAGGTATTTATACTTTTAATGTTGTTGATATTGAAAAATTTCATGATACAACAAGTATTTTCCTTGAAGACCTGATTAATAATATTTCAGTGAACCTTAGAAAAACCTCTGAATATACTTTTAATGTAAATGAGACAGGATCAATAACCGACAGATTCCTTTTACATTTTAATACTTCGGCTGTTGGTATTAATGAGCCGGGAAGCATTAATAACCAAATCAAAGTTTACACACATAATGATATTATTTATATTGAAAATAATGATCCTTTTGGAGATATTTATGTTGAAATTTACAATACATTTGGACAGCAATTGATTTTCCGCAAATTAGATAATAAGAACAAAAATGAAATACCGGTAAATGCCGGCAGAGGAATTTATATCGCAAGGGTTTTTAGTGAAGAACAGGTGTTTACGGCAAAGGTGTATTTAGGTGATTGTTTATTGTCTATTGATTATTGATCGTAATCCGTAATTCGAAAATCGTAATTCTTAAATTGATTGATTATTGTCTATTGATTATTATAGGTATAAAAACGTTTTGTTTATATTTTTATACTGAACTCAATAATATTTTCAAACAGCTAACGTTTCTTATCAAGTAATCCGTTTAAAACTTTATTAAGTTATAAGTCATAACAAAAATATTGTCTGTGAAAAAGTCATTAATTTTACCCTTATTTTTATATATAATAATTTTCTTTTCCAATAATTTATCATATTCCCAGATTGGCGGCGATAATACTTATGAATTTCTGAATCTAACAAATTCGGCAAGAATAGCAGCTATGGGAGGTGATTTTTTAGCAATAAAAGATAATGATATAACCTTAGCTCTTGCTAATCCTTCGCTTATAACAAAAGAAATGCATAATCATCTTGCATTAAGCTTTGTTGATTATTTTTCAGATATTAATTACGGTTTTGCAGCTTATTCAAGAACATTTCCCAAGATTGGAAGTTTTGTCGGAACTATGCAATTTATTGATTATGGTAAATTTACTTTAGCCGATGAAACCGGACAAAAATATGGCAATTTCAAAGCATCTGAATATGCATTGAATGTGGGCTGGGGAAGGGAGCTTGATTCGTCTTTTTCGATCGGAGCTAACTTTAAAATGATTTATTCTGCATTAGAAAGTTATACATCATTTGGAATAGCCGTTGACGTGGCAGGATCTTATCATATTTCAAAAAAACAATTTACTATTTCATTTATTGCAAGAAATATCGGACTGCAACTTAAATCATACAGAACCGGAAACTCAGAACCACTGCCTTTTGAATTGCAATTGGGCTTGTCAAAGCGGTTAAAACATTTGCCTTTCAGATATTCTATTCTTATAACTCATCTTGAAAAATGGGATTTAACTTATGAAGATCCGAATAATCCATCAGGAGGAACAGACCCCATAACAGGTGAACCGAATAAAAAAGGCGGGTTTGAAGAATTTGGCGATAAACTGTTGCGTCATATTGTTATCGGAGGAGAATTTTTAATAACAAAAAATTTTAGTATGAGACTTGGATATAATTATCAAAGACGTCAAGAGCTAAAAGTTGATTCAAAACTCTCAACAGTTGGATTTTCGTGGGGCTTAGGTTTGCGAATATCAAAGTTCCATTTTAGTTATTCACGTTCTGCTTATCATCTGGTCGGCTCTCCAAATTATATTACAATTACTACCTGCTTATCCGATTTTGTTTCGAGAAAATAAAATTTCATATTCCAGGTTAAAGGTTATATCCGGTAAATCCGCTAAGCAGTTTTGAACTGCTAAGCGGATGGAATTTTGCATTTTGTATTTTGCACTTTGAATTTTTCCAATTATGAATTAACAGCTTCACAAAATTTTAATTAATTTTACCCACAAATAATTTATTTTAATGAAAGTTACTATTGATTCCAACTCGGGATTTTGCTTTGGTGTGGTTAATGCAATTAAAGCTGCTGATATTGAATTGGAAAAGTCAGGGCATTTATACTGTCTCGGTGATATTGTCCATAACACTATTGAAGTGGCTCGTTTAAAAACAAAAGGATTGGAAATTATTGATTATGATAAGTTTAAAAATCTGAAAAATTGTAAGGTGTTGATAAGGGCTCATGGCGAACCTCCTGAAACTTACGAGATTGCTAAAAAAAATAATATTAAATTGATTGATACCTCGTGTGTGGTTGTTAAAAGACTTCAAGATAAAATAAAAGATAATTTTGAGAAAATGGAAATAGCAGGAGGGCAGATTGTAATTTACGGTAAAAA
>JADFUO010000186.1 GCA_015222115.1 Bacteroidota bacterium
ACTGGATAGTAAAAATATTATTAATAATCTTTTTTATTGGCTTGAGTTTAACAATTGTATTCCTGAAAAAATCAAGATTTTATAATTTAGGTTTTTTCTTTGTTTTTATAGGAAGTTTTTACAAAATTCTTGATATTGCTTTTCAAACAGGTTTGTCATTTGAGCAGATTAATTATTTTTTACTGATAATTGTTTCAATTTACTTTATGTCAAAAACCAACAGATCACACAGAAAGAAGCGGCATTAAATAAATAATTATATTCCTGTTCTCAAATATATAATTGCAGTTCAGACTATTTCTAAAATTACAAATTTAATAAATTAAAACTATTTTTTCCGTATTTTTATCCCCTGAAATTAAATGGAATTGGCTTAAAGATGATAGATACTTCCCCTATAAAAGAAACAGCAATACTGGTTGGATTAATAACAAAGCAACAGTATAAGGAAAAAATTAACGAATATTTAGATGAACTTGAATTTTTAATTGACACGGCAGGAGGAATACCTGTAAAACGCTTTGTCCAGACACTTGATATTCCAAACTCAAAAACATTCGTAGGCTCGGGAAAATTAGATGAAATAAAACAATATGTTAAAACCGCCAATATTGACCTTGCTGTTTTTGATGATGAATTAAATCCTTCACAAATTCGTAATCTTGAAAGAACTTTAAACTGCAAAATACTTGACCGTACAAATTTAATCCTTGATATATTCGCGAGCCGTGCAAGGACAGCTATTGCAAAAACCCAGGTTGAACTGGCACAATATGAATATCTTCTGCCCAGGCTGACAAGGATGTGGACCCACCTTGAACGCCAAAGGGGTGGTATCGGGTTAAGAGGTCCGGGGGAAACAGAAATTGAAACCGACCGGCGAATTATTCGTAATAAAATTGCACTGCTCAAAAAAAAATTGGTTCATATTGATAAACAAAAAACAATACAGAGAAAAAACAGGGAAAGTTTAGTGCGGATTGCTATAGTGGGTTACACAAATGTAGGGAAATCAACACTGATGAACCTTCTCAGTAAATCAAATATTTTTGCTGAAGATAAACTTTTTGCCACTCTGGATACAACCGTACGGAAAGTTGTAATTAAAAATCTGCCTTTCCTAATATCCGACACCGTTGGTTTTATACGTAAACTCCCGCACGGGATTGTAGAATCATTTAAATCAACGCTTGATGAAGTAAGAGAAGCTGATATCCTTATTCATGTAGTTGATATTTCTCACCCCGATTTTGAAGAACAAATTAACATTGTAAACCAAACCCTTGCCGACATTCAAGTAATTAATAAACCAATAATCACGGTCTTTAATAAAATTGATATTTATACTTTTATTGAGAAAGAAGAAGAAGACCTCTCGCCAATAACAAAAGAAAACATCTGCCTTGAAGACCTGAAAAATTCGTGGATGGCTAAAATTAATACACCTTGTCTGTTTATTTCAGCTACTGAAAAACAAAATTACCAGGAACTGAGAAAAATACTTTACGAAGAAGTGAAGAAGATTCATATTAAGAGATACCCTTATAATGATTTTTTGTATTAGAAGCTAAAAATCAGTTTGATAGTTTGACGTTTGATGTTTAATGTTTAATGAAAATAGATATATTTGCCTGAAATTTTAATCTTCTGATAAAAATGAAGAAATACCATCTGATTTTACTTTCAATTTTTTCGGGAATATTGTTTTCTATTGGCTGGCCTGTAAACGGTTTTCCCGTATTTTTATTTTTTTCGTTCGTGCCTCTGCTTTATATTGAAGATTTTATTTGCAAAAACAAAAAGAACTTCAGCATATTCAGCATTCTTTTTTATTCCTATCCGGCTTTTTTCGTTTGGAATTTACTCACTACCTGGTGGATATGGAATTCAACGGAAACAGGAGCCATTATGGCAATACTGTTGAACTCGCTTTTTATGGCTGTATTTTTTAATCTTTACCATATCACAAAAAGAATATTATATAAAAACGATCAGGGATATTTCATCTTAATTTTTTATTGGATAACATGGGAATTTTTACATCTTGACTGGGATCTTTCATGGTCATGGCTTAATCTCGGAAATGGATTTGCATCTTATACAAAATGGATTCAATGGTATGAATTTACAGGCACTTTCGGCGGAACATTCTGGATATTACTTGTTAATATTATCATTTATAAACTATTAGTTGAATTACTGAACAAAAACAAATCATTAAAAAAGATTATAGTTTTATTTTCCTCATTACTTTTATTGATTTTTTTACCAATAATATTTTCATACATTATTTATAATAATTATGAAGAAACAAAAAATCCTGTAAGTGTTGTTGTTGTCCAACCCAATATTGACCCATATTCCGAACAATATAATTTACCTCCTTCGATAATAATTGATAAAATATTTAAGCTTGCCGAACCTGAAATTGACAGTCTTACCGATTTTGTTGTTTGTCCCGAATCCGCCAATCAGGAAGACATCTGGGAAAGAAATATAAAAAACTACCCATCAATAATTCAGTTAAAAAAGTTTATAAAAAAATATCCGCATATAAACTTTGTTATTGGAGCTTCGACATATAAAAGGCTGGAAGATGAGCAACCCATCACTAATGCTGCCAGAAAATTCCATGATAGTGACAATTATTATTACGCATACAATACAGTTATTTTTCTTGACTCATCAGATATTATCAGGCTTTATCATAAATCAAAACTTACTCCGGGAGTTGAAAAAATGCCTTCATGGAAAATATTAAAACCTTTGGAAAAATTTGCAATAGACCTTGGTGGAACCATAGGAACGCTTGCAACTGATAAAGAAAAAAAAGTATTTAACACAAAAGATTCATTAAAAGTTGCTGTGATTATTTGCTATGAATCGGTTTACGGAGAATTTGTTTCAGAATTTGTAAGGAACGGAGCCAACCTGATTTTTTTGATCACTAATGACGGTTGGTGGGGAAATACACCCGGTCACCGTCAGCATTTTTCATTTTCTCCTTTAAGAGCAATTGAAACCAGACGAAGTTTTGCGAGGTCGGCAAATACCGGTATCTCGTGTTTTATCAATCAAAAAGGCGATGTATTTCAAAAAACCGAATATTGGGTTCCGGCTGTTATCAAGCAAGACATCAATGCTAACTCAAAGCTAACTTTTTATGTTAAATACGGAGATTATATAGGCCGGATTTCCGCTTTTATAAGTGCCTTGTTTTTCCTTATAACTATTTCCATGGGTATTGTCAACAGAAGAAAATCACTTAAGCTATCTGCTGAATAAATCCTCTAAGCCGGTTGAATTTACACAAAATCAATTTCCCAGTAATTTGAGATTCGGGCTAATTATTCC
>JADFUO010000187.1 GCA_015222115.1 Bacteroidota bacterium
AAATAAAAAGAATTCCAATTGTTTACGATAGCCATGAGTATTTTACTGAAACCCCTGAACTGATAACCCGAAAAACCGTTCAAAAAATCTGGAAGACCATTGAAAAAAATATTTTTCCGAAACTTAAGAATATTTTTACTGTTAATGATTCAATTGCTCAATTATACAAAAATGAATATGGGGTTGATATAAAGGTTGTAAGAAACATATCTCCAAAAAATAAATTTAAAATAACAAAAACTAAGGAAGACCTGAATCTTCCAAAAAATAAAAAAATTATTTTACTTCAGGGAGCAGGGATTAATATTCAACGGGGCACTGAAGAACTTGTAGAAGCAATGCAGTATGTAAATGATGCGGTATTGCTTATAATTGGAGGAGGTGATGTAATTGATATCCTTAAAAAAACCTCTAAGGAATTAAATCTTGACAACAAGATAATATTTATCCCCAAACAGCCTTTTGATAAATTATACAATTACACTGTGTTTGCCGATTTAGGAATTACAATTGATAAGGATACAAACATCAATTACAGGTATAGCTTACCCAATAAACTTTTTGATTATATAAATGCCGGAGTTCCTATACTTGCATCACAATTAGTTGAAATAAAAAAAATTATTGATAAATATGATATTGGCGAAACCATAGATAACCATGACCCCAAACATATTGCTGAAAAAATCAATAACATACTAAATAATCCGAAAAAATTGGATAGATGGAAAGAAAATCTTAAGTTTGCAGCAACGGAATTATGTTGGGAAAACGAAGAAAAAGTTTTAATGGAAGTTTATAAATCTTATGTCTGAAAAACACATACATATTGTTTCGTTTGATATTCCTTATCCACCAAATTACGGAGGTGTTATAGATGTTTTCTACAAGATAAAAGCCCTTCATCAAAATGGTATAAAAATTCATTTGCATTGCATTGAATATCCGGGCAGAGACCGTACAAAAGAACTCAACAAATATTGCGAAAGTGTTAATTATTACAGAAGAAAAACCGGTCTTTCATCAGCATTCAGCTTAAAACCATACATTGTTTCAAGCCGCAAATCGGAAGAATTAATTACTAACTTACTTAAAGACGATTACCCGATTATTTTTGAAGGCTTGCACAGTTGTTTTTATATTGATGATGCCCGTTTAAAAAACAGAATAAAAATATACCGCGAAAGTAATATTGAACACAGGTATTATTATAATTTATTTAAGGTTGTCAAAAATCTTTACAATAAATTTTATTTTATTATTGAAACTATAAAATTAAGATTGTATCAAAATGTGTTAAAGCATGCTGATTTGATGCTTGTTGTTTCACAAAAAGACACTGAATACTTGCAGCAACACTTTAAAAACAACAAAGTAGTTTACCTGCCAAGTTTCCACAGAAACGAAAATCCGGATATTAAGCCCGGTACAGGTAAATATGCATTATATCATGGAAATATTGAAGTTCCTGAAAATGCCCATGCAGCTTCTTTCCTTATCAATGAGGTTTTTAACGACCTTGATTTTCCATTGGTAGTTGCCGGTATGAACCCTCCCGAACAAATAAAAAAGCTAATTGACTCAAAACCAAATGTTAAACTTATATCAAATCCTGATGATGAAAAAATGTTTGAACTGATCAGGAATGCTCATGTAAATGTTTTAGTTACATTTCAGGCAACGGGATTAAAGCTAAAACTACTGAACACTCTTTATAACGGACGTTTTTGTTTGGTAAACGAAAAAATGCTTAACGGCACATTATTGAACGATTTGTGTGTAATTGCCAATAACTCCTTTCAATTAAAAAATAAGTTAAAAACCATTTTTAAAGATGATTTTGATGAAGATCAGATAGAACTTCGCAAGCAAAAACTAAACGGACTTTATTCCAATAAAATAAATGCTGAACGATTAATTAGTTATATTTCCTGAATTTATAATTTTCCCGTTTTCACATTTTACAATTCTTGAAGGAAATTTATGTATTAAGTTATAGTTATGAGTTGCCATAAAAACAGCCCTTCCTGCATGGCTTATTTCCAATAATAATTGCATTAGACTATTTGAAGCTTCAGGGTCTAAATTTCCTGTTGGCTCATCAGCCAGTATTATTTCCGGGTTATTAATAAGTGACCTTGCAATTGCAACACGCTGCTGCTCACCACCAGATAACTGATGAGGCATTTTAAACCCCTTTGTTCCTAATCCCACTTTTGTTAATGTATCTTGTATTTGGCTATTCATTTTTTTCTTATCTTTCCATCGGGTTGCTTTCATCACGAACAATAAATTATCACTTACCGTCCTGTCGCTCAATAATTGAAAATCCTGAAAAACAATCCCTAATTTCCTTCTCAGAAAAGGAATATCTTTTGTCTTAATTTTATTTAAATCAAATCCGGCAACATGAGCTTGTCCGTGAATTAAAGGTAAATCGGCATAAATGGTTTTTAACAGGCTGCTTTTTCCACTTCCTGTTTTACCGATTAAAAAAACAAATTCTCCTTTGTTTATCTTAAAAGAAACATCAGATAATACTAAGGCATTTTTTTGAAAAATCGAAACGTTTTCAAGTTCAATGATGGTATCTGTTGACATAGTAAAAAATATTTTGTATCTATTCAGGTATCCAAAGTACTCTCTCAAAAGCTTATTTCCGAAAGTTGTATTTAGTGTTTGAAAAATCAGGCCTTTTCTTGCCGGCACTATTTACACAGACAAATTTAATATAATTTTTGAAATTGCAATGGATTATTATTAAACCAATCCTGTAAAACCCATAAACGCAAGAGCTAAAATTCCTGCTGTAACCAAAGCAATCGGAACTCCACGCATTCCTTTTGGTACTTCCATCAGGTCAAGATGTTCGCGTATACCTGCAAAAAGCAGCATTGCAAGTCCGAATCCCAAAGCACTTGCAACTGCGAAAACCACACCTTCCATCAGGTTATAATTTCGTGAAACCGTAAGCAGGGCAACACCCAGAACAGCACAGTTGGTTGTAATTAACGGCAGGAAAATACCTAATGCCTGATATAACGGAGGGCTTATCTTTTTTAAAATAATTTCCACCATCTGAACAAGCGAAGCTATTACAAGGATAAAACTGATGGTTTGTAAAAATGTAATTCCGAATGGCACAAGAATATAAGTTTGAATTAACCATGTTGCAATTGTGGCAATGGTCATAACAAATAATACTGCCCCGCTCATTCCAACAGAGGTTGAAATTTTTCCCGACACACCCAGAAAAGGACAAATTCCTAAAAATTGTGCCAATACAATATTAGAAACAAAAATTGCCGAGATTATAATTATTAAATATTCCATAGCTTAATATTTAACTCTTGATTAAAAATAATTTTTTATGTTGTTTTTTTAAATCTGTTAAGTAAAGCAATTAAATATCCTAAAACGATAAATGCACCAGGCGATAAAATAAATACTAAAATGGCATCGCCTTCAATAAATTTATATCCGAATATTGAGCCATTACCAAGAGCTTCCCTCACAGCACCTAATAAAGTTAAAGCAAAAGCAAAGCCCAATCCCATACCTAATCCATCAATAAGTGAAGAAATAAAACTTTGCTTTGAAGCAAAGCCCTCTGCCCTGCCCAAAACAATACAGTTTACAACAATAAGCGGGATAAATATCCCAAGTGCTTCAAAAAGTGCCGGAGCAAATCCTTCCATAATAAGCTCTACGATAGTTACAAAAGAAGCAATAATTACAATAAAAGAGGGAATCCTAACTTTATCGGGAATTAAATTTTTAATTAATGATATAACCATATTTGAACAAACCAGTACAAACATTGTTGCCAGTCCCATCCCCAATCCGTTAATTGCTGATGAAGTTACCGCCAATGTTGGGCATAATCCTAAAAGCAATACAAAAACAGGATTATCCTTTATAAATCCTTTACTGAAATTTTTCCATTGATTCATTTCTTATTGTTTTAAGTGTCAAGATATATTGTATTAGATATTGCATCTATTTTTCTTCTTGTTCTTCTGTCACAACATCTTGAGTTTGTTGTTCTTTGTTTTGAACTCTTTGCTTATTTTCTTTTTCATAAGCATCGTAAGCTCTTTGTATTGCACCACAAAAAGCTCTTGAACTAATTGTCGCAGCCGTGATTGCATCTACATCCCCACCATCTTTTTTTACTTTTAGAATAAAATTCTTTGGGTTTTTCCCTCCAAACTGGTCTTTAAACTTCGGGCTTGTCATTTTTGTACCTAATCCCGGTGTTTCTTTTTGCTGAATAACAGCAGTATTGTTAATGTTACCATCCGGCGTAAAACCAACCATGATTTTTATCTGTGTCGGGTCATATCCTTTATTTGAATATGATTCAACAGCAGTACCAACCAATTCATTATTTATATAACCACAGTTAAAGATAAGTGAGTCGGTTCCGTTTGTCGGTTTTACTGTAAATATTTCTAATCTGTCAAAGCCGGGTATAACTTCCTTAATTGCTTTTTCTGCTTTTGCTAATTTTGCCAACCGGATGGGTTCTTTTGTAAGATTATAAACACCTCCCAAAGCCAGCGAAGCAATGCCTGTAATAACAAATAATGTAATTACCATATTTAAAAATGATGATTCTTTCTTTGCCATGGTATTTATTTTAGATTTTTGAATTTAGATTTTAGATTTTTAGTGTTTCTCCAAATCTTTTTGGTTTAAAACCTTTGTTAATTAATGGTGCAAATGCATTCATTATCAAAATTGCAAAAGATACTCCTTCGGGATATGCTCCCCAAACACGAATAATTACTGTTATTACCCCACATCCCAATCCAAATATTAATTGCCCTTTTGACGACATTGGTGTTGATACCATATCTGTTGCCATAAAAAATACTCCAAGCATCAAACCACCTGTAACCAGATGAAAAAGCGGATTTATATAAATATTCGGATTTATCAGCCAAAGAATTCCTGTAAAAACAATTACAGAACCCAGATATGCAACAGGTATTTGCCATGTAATGATTTTTCTGCATAACATATATATAGCACCGATAATCAATGCAACTGCCGAAATTTCACCAAGGGAGCCACCCATATTACCTAATAGTTCTTGAGCATAATCCGGAATCTGATACAATACTTCCTTTCCGTCAACAATCATTTTAGTGCCATGTTCAAGAATATCCTGAACGGTTCTGCCTCCTTTTAATTCTTCTTTTAAATTTCCAAGAGGTGTAGGTCCTGTAATTGCATCAAGCACTTTTCTTGCAAATAAAGGATTCGGTTTGGGCCAGCTTGTCATCTGAACAGGGAAAGAAATCAAAAGAAAAACACGTCCTACCAATGCAGGGTTAAAAGGATTTTTTCCCAAACCTCCAAACGACATCTTGGCAATGCCAATTGAAACAAATGCTCCGATAATAATAATCCATACCGGTAAATTGCCCGGAACATTGAATGCCAGCAAAATACCTGTAATCAATGCAGAGCCATCATTAATAGTTAAAGGACCTTTTATTAAAAATTTTTGAATTGCCCATTCAAAAAACATACATGCAATAACTGAAATCAGCAATACTTTAACTGCATCCAAGCCAAAAAAGTAAATTGATATAAGTATTGCAGGGATCATGGCAAAAACAACGCCATACATAATTTTTTTAATTGAATTATCTCCATGTATGTGAGGAGAGCCCGAAACCGTAAGTAAGTTCATATAAGCTATTTTTTTCCTCTGTTTCTAATTATTTCACCAACTTTAAATTTTCCTAATCTGATATAATCCAGCAATGGTCTGCCAGAGGGGCATGTATATTGACAGGAACCACATTCCATACAATCCAGTATGTGTTCCTTCTCAGCATTTTCAAACATTTCTTTCTCAGAATATTGTGCCAAAAGAACAGGCTCTAAACCCATAGGACAAACTGAAATACAATTGGCACAACGGATACAATTTTTAACAGCTATTCTTTCTGTTTCCGAATCTTCAATTAATAATACTCCTGATGAACCTTTTACAATAGGAACATCAATCATATTCAATGCCTTTCCCATCATAGGACCACCACTGATAATTTTTCCCGTATCATCAGGAAGTCCGCCGGCTTTTTCAACTAATTCTGATGAAGGTGTGCCTATTCTTACCAAAAAGTTTGATGGGTTTTCTATGGTTTTTCCGGTAACTGTAACAACTCTTTCAAACAAAGGTTTATTTTTTTGTACTGCTTCGTAAACAGCGAAAGCCGTTCCAACGTTATTAACAACACATCCAACTTCAATCGGTAGCTTTCCAGAAGGAACTTCACGGTTTGTCAATGCTTTGATAAGTTGCTTTTCACCTCCTTGTGGATATTTTACTTTTAAGGAAAATACTTCTATCCCTTCAAAATCTTTTGCTAAATTTGTCAGATGTTTAATAGCATCCGGCTTGTTATTTTCAATACCAATAAATGCTTTGTTAACACCAAGACCTTTCATTAAAATTGTTGTCCCGATTAAAATTTCTTCACCTTTTTCCAACATCAGGCGGTAGTCGGAAGTAAGATACGGTTCACATTCTACTCCGTTAATTATTAGCAGATCGGCTTTTTTACCTTTAGGAACCATTAATTTAACATGTGAAGGAAAAGCAGCCCCACCTAATCCAACAATTCCCATTTCATGGATTTTCCTGATAATTTCTTCCTTTGATAAAGTAATTTCTCTTTTTACTTTATCTGATTTATCAATGTTTTCGTCCCATTCATCACCCTCAACATTAATAAAAATTGCCTGTTTTGGGTAATCACTTTGATCGGTTATATTATCAATTTTTAAAACTTTTCCTGAAACGGATGAATGAATATTTGACGAAATAAATGCCTCGCCTTTGGCAATCAACTGCCCGACTTTAACCTGGTCACCTTTGTTTACTACCGGCTTTGAAGGGGCTCCTAAACTTTGGGAAACAGGAATAAAAACCTGTTTCGGAATAGGAAGAACCTGAATAGGACTGTTATTTGATAATTTATTTTCTGCAGGGTGAACCCCACCTAATTTAAACGTTTTCAATATTATTATCCTCCTGTATTTAAATCTTTTTCCGGTTTTTTTTCAATATTTTTTGCCTCTGTTGTCACAGTTTCTATTTTTTGTTTTTCCATAACTTTTTCCGGTTTTGGTTTTCTCGGTGGAAAATTCAGCTCATGGATGGCTCCTGTCGGACATTCTTCAACACATTTTCTGCAAAGCTTACATTTTTCATAATCAATATATGCAAGGTTGTTCTTCATAGTTATAGCATCAAACTTGCAAACATTATAACATTTACTACAACCGATACATGCCACCTTGCAATTTTTCCTTGCAACTCCACCTTTTTCTTCATTGATACATGATACAAAAATCCGCCTGCTTTTTTTACCAACATTCCTGAGTTCAATAATATTTCTCGGGCAAGCTTCAACACATGCACCGCAAGCAACGCATTTTTCCTCAATTATCACAGGCAAACCAGTTTCTTTGTCCATATACATTGCATCAAACTTACAGGCAACAACACAATCTCCCAATCCCAGGCAACCATAAGGGCAGCCATTTTCTCCCGCATATAAATTATTTGCAAATACACATGTTGCAGGTCCGTCGTAATTAACTTTTTTCGGGGCATTTGCTTTTGACCCTGAACAGCGTAACACCGCCACCATCGGTTCTTTTTCCTCAGCTTCCAAACCAAGAATTTCTGCAACTTTGCTCATAACCTCATTGCCTCCGACAGGGCAATTTAAGCCTTCAATATTTTTATCCTTATTACTTTTATTAACCAATGCCTCGGCAAAATTTCTGCAACCCGGAAAACCACATCCACCACAATTAGCCGACGGCAAAACTTCCTCAACAATATCAATCTTCGGGTCTTCAATAACCTTGAACTTTTTGGCAATAAAAAACAAAATAACCGCAGCAGCTAAACCTATAGCACTTAAAGAAATTACTGCATAAATTACTATATCATTCACCTTATTATTACTTGTTTAAATTTAAAATTTATCTTTATTATACTAATGC
>JADFUO010000188.1 GCA_015222115.1 Bacteroidota bacterium
CGTATCCGGTTTAAGGCTTTCAAGTAATTCGTCAAAATCAAAATGCTCATCCGAGCGATACCAAACATTTATGTAATCACCCTGTGTTAATAGTTCTTCGGAGTCCCATGATGGTTTATGTTTGTAAATCCTTAAATGTAAAGGATCATTTCCATCAAGAAAATATTCTTTTCCAACATTAAAATAAGCTAAATGAATGGTTCTGATTGCTTCTTTCTGATTTTTCCCAATCAAAAAAGGAACAGGAAATTTTGTCACATTTACGCCTTTCCCAACCTTTAAATCAATTTTTGAACCTTTTTCAATTAAAGTATTCGGTTCGATAATTTCACCATCATATAATTGTTCTAAAACTGCATTTTGTGCAAAATCAGGTTCATAATCAAGATAATTTAATTTGAGTCCAATGGTTTCAAGTAATACAATTGATTGTCGTAAGCTAAGGTCCACTAAATTCGGCATACTTACCTTTTCGGGTAATTTTGCAACGATTGTTAAATATATTTTCCGGTTTTTCTTAACTTTTGAATAGGGCAGGGGGTCTTGCATTACAATTGTTCCCTTTTCTTTATTAGGGTCGAATATTGAGTCAATTATTACAAATCTGAATTCATTTTGTAAGTTCTCATTAGCAATATCCTCTATGGTTGAACCGTTAAAATCAGGAACAATTAAAATTTCACCGTGATGAGTAAAAATATTAAGCGATTTTAATACTATCCATATTAAAAATATTGTTAATAAAATGGATATGGTAAAGTGCAAATAAAATTTCTTTTTCTTAAGAAAATAAAAGAATCCCATTTTTTGTATATTTATCCCTTAATTTAATTTTGATATTTTCAATAAGTGGTATAATAACTGTAAAAACAAACGATTATTGCCTGTTTTTCGGCAAAGATATAAATAATATATTTCGTAACCAATCGGTTCAATAAAGGTAAATATATAAAAAACGTAACTTCGTTAAATGATTAAAAAAATGAAAAAGAACATAGCTATAGTTGCAGGAGGAAATTCAGGTGAATATGAAATTTCAATTCAAAGCGGCTCTGTAGTTGAAAAAAATCTTGATACAGGGCTTTATAATTCTTATATAATCGTTATCAAAGGAAGTGATTGGTATTACCTGGATAAAGATTGTAAAAGATTTGATGTGGATAAAAATGATTTCTCTATTATAATTCAAGGCGAAAAAATTATTTTTGACTGTGTTTTTATTGCTATCCACGGCACTCCCGGAGAAGACGGTAAACTTCAGGGCTACTTTGATTTATTAGCCATTCCTTATACTTCGTGCAATCAAACTACCAGTGCTTTGACTTTTAACAAGTGGTTTTGTAACATGATTGTTAAATCACTGGGAGTTAAAACTGCCAAATCAATTCTTTTGAAAAAAAATCAAAAAATTAATACTGATAGAATTCTGAAGGAAATACCCCTCCTCTGTTTTGTAAAACCAAACAATGGCGGTTCAAGTGTAGGTATTTCAAAAGTTGACAAGAAGGAGATGTTGCAGGATGCAATTAAAACTGCTTTTAAAGAAGATGATGAGGTTATAGTTGAAGAATTTATTGATGGTACCGAAATAACCTGTGGTATTATAAAATCCAAAGGCAAAGTGTATGTTTTGCCAATTACTGAAATAGTAAGTAATAAGGAGTTTTTTGATTATGATGCAAAATACACTCCGGGTATGGCTGATGAGATCACCCCTGCACGTATTTCTGAAAAAACTGAAAAAGAATGTAAAACAACTTCTGTTTATTTGTATGAAAATCTCAACTGTTCAGGACTTGTTCGTTTTGATTATATTTTACATGATGAGCTGTTATATTTTCTTGAAGTAAATACGGTTCCAGGACTTACGGAAGATAGTATTATACCCCGGCAGGCAAAAGTAATGGGAATATCAATCAGGCAACTGATTACAATGGCAATTGAAGATGCTCTGGACAGAAAAAGTAAAACTTAAATTTTTATTTAAGGAAAAGGGAGCCAACTTTTCTAACTTAGCTTTATTGTAATTTATTTTTCATGATTAAAACATTCCATTTCTCTTATAGTAAATATCGTAAAAAGTTTAAATTAAGTTCCTCTGAAAATATTATAGAAATGGAATGTTTAAAATCATCTCGCATTCGTTTCCGCCGACAGTCGGACAAGTGTAGCGAGTGCGGAATAATTTTTGCGTTTGTAACGCTAATTATCAATCCTTTTTTTGTTGGCAATTCGGCAAGCTCAAGATAAACGCCGACGAAAGACTCGGCATGACATTTTTTGAATTATGGTATAAATGGATAAATTGTTTAATGGAGTATTTTGTGTACATATTGGAATGCCGAGATAAGTCATATTATGTAGGGGTGACAAACGATCTGACTCGCAGAATAACAGAGCATACATCAGGACTGAAGATTGATTGTTATACCTTTAAAAGAAGACCTGTTGTACTAAAATATTTCATAACTTTTGACAATCCGAATGATGCAATTTACTGGGAGAAAAAACTAAAAAAATGGTCGCGGTTGAAAAAAGAGGTGTTTATGAAGAAAGACTGGAAAAAACTTCACAATTTAGCCGAGTGTAAAAATGCAACTTCTCATAAATATTATGTAAATAAAGAGGAGGTAGAAAATAAATAATATGCTTCGACTTCGCTCAGCATGACAGCTTTGATTGGTCATCTTGAGCGAAGACGAAAGATGCCTCGGCTATGCTCGGCATGACATCAGTCACCCAGAGCGGAGTCGAAGGGTGAGCAGAGTCGAAAGACTCATGATGACGATTGTTTTGGGATAAATGGTTATGACAGAAGAATGAAACCTGAGACTTTAAACTGGCGAATGTTACTGCTACTTTATTTTTTATCATTCGATATTTATCATTTAAAATTCTATATTCATTATTCAATAGATAATAATCAATATTCATTAATTTCATTCACTAAGTTTATTAAGGTAATTTACAAGATATCGTACAGCAATAGCACGATGACTGATTTTATTTTTTTCTTCCAAAGGCATTTCTGCGAAAGTTAAATTATATCCAATGGGTTGAAAAATCGGGTCATAGCCAAAACCTTTTTTTCCTCTTTTTTCATTAAGGATAACACCATTTATTATTCCTTTAAAAAATCTTTCTTCACCATTGATAATTAAAGAAATAACGGTTTTAAATCTTGCTTTGCGGTTGGTTAATTCTCTCATCTCGGCAAGTACTTTATTCATGTTCTTTTCAAAATTATGTTCCTCGCCGGCATATCGAGCGGAATAAACTCCGGGTCTTCCGTCTAATACTTCAATTTCCAGGCCAGTATCATCAGCAAAACAATCAATCCCGAATTTATCAAAAATATAATGTGATTTTTGAGAAGCATTTCCTTTTATTGTATCACTTGTTTCGGGTATTTCTTCAAAACAATTAATATCTTTCAGACTTAAGATTTTATAATTGTCTTTAATAAGATGGCTTACTTCTTCTAATTTATGCTGATTATTTGTAGCGAAAATTAATTTTTTCATTAATTGATTTTATTTTTTTCCTTAGCCTCAGCCTTAGCCTAAAATGTTAATTGCTTATCTTCAATTAATATTCTGTTTATCAATCACAACAATGTGTTATAATGATAAAACTTAAAATAAATCTAAAATCTAAAATCTAAATTCAAAAATCCAATCAACTATTTAAACTGTAAACGTTTACCTGTTTTTTTACGGAAATTGAACTCCCGGATAATCAGTAATATTTACCTGTGGAATGTTTGCATTAAATGTACGGTTAATATCTTTAATAAAATAATTTGCTATAAGTGCATAACCTCTGTGATTTAAATGAACACCGTCTAATGAGAATAATCCACCCTCAATAAATTTCACATTAAAATTTATACCGTCAAAAACCATTCCCGATTTGAATTCATTAAGATAAGTATTCATATCAACCAAAGCTACCGGATGCAAGCTCGCAAGGTCTTTAATTTTTATATTATAATTATCAATGGCATTGGATATAGCAGCTATTTCAGATTCACTTAAAGTAAATTGATCCGGAACAGGTATTTGGCTGCCCCAGTATGCACATTTTATAGAATCCTGCGGAATTGAAAGCAGCACTAATTCGGTGTTTTTAATTTGCCTGATTTTAAGCATTGCTAACGAATCAGGTAAAGGTATTGTAGGGTCGGCAATTACCATCGGATTAGCTCCTAATTGGAAATTTATCCTGTATTCCATGCCCATTGCTTCCATAAAGGCATTGTAAGGTACGTATCCAAGATTCAGTGCGTCAACAAGGCCCTGATCAGTTAATACGATTGCATTATATGGAATAGTATTAAAAAATGGAATGGATGTAATATGTGGGACGTTTGCAATTGCTCCTTTTGTACCATATTGGGTTAAGCTGGTAATAATTGCGTCCATTGAGCTTGAAAATAACGGCATACTTGTAATTGAATCACCTGCTCCACCTGCTGTTGCATAACGCAAAACATCATTAGCTCCAAGCCATAAAGTAAAGAAGGTTGGATTAATTTTAGGAATTTCCTCTAATACGAAGTTAGCATCAGGCGATTTAAACCTTGCATAATAAGGATTAAATTGGCAAATTGGTGATATTGCCTCATAAGATTTTAATCCTGCTACACCAATGTTATTAAATGGTCCCTGGTCAGCAACTGACGTAAATAGCTGTGTTTGTAAATCCGACTGGCTGGCATCAGGGTCTGCAAAAACCGGCGCTAATGATTGTTGACCAAGGCAATCGGTTGCATATCCTAAAATATATTTTGTGTGAAAAAACAAGCCGGTAGATATTAATTCAACTCCTACTCCATTATTAGTAGGCATTAAAGGTTGTTTGAAATCACCCTGCATCCCAACAGTTTTAAATTGATTAGCAAGAATGTTTGGATACGAATTTTCCTGACCACCTGAGTATAATGCATTGTCGGCATAACCGGCAGTCAGGGAATTACCAAATGCAAGGTATGTTGTAAAATCTGCACTTCCTTTTGATGGAGAAAATTCATCAATTTTCGGCTCACAAGCTGTAAGAATAGCTAATGATAAAATGTATAATAAATATCTATATTTCATATTTTTAGAATTTTAAAGGTTAAAAACTATAACTTATGCCAATTCCGGGAATTGATACCTGGGTTTTGTATTTTCCTGAGAAATTATCCGGCTCATAAGCTTTTTCTGCCTCTTGTCCGAAAAGATGGAGATAAGACAAGTCAATACTCAGATTTTCAATTGGCTGATATGACAATCCTAATGTAAGTCCTGTTGTATTTAAGCTAATTGTTTCAGGGTTGAAATATTTTTCATTTGTAGGAGTCGGGTCATAATAACCGCCTGCCCTGAATGTAAGTTTATCATTTAATTTATATTGACCGCCAATACGAATAATCCAGCTATCTTTATATTCACGCGGATTAGCAGTATTTAACAAATCCCCGCTTTCTTTAAATGTAAATATCAATGAGTCGTAAGTGCTCCACATTACCCAGTTAACTTCTGCGGCTAATGTTAATTTTTCATTAACATTAAATGCCAGTCCGAAATCTAAATTTGCAGGCATTGGAAGTTCTGCATCAAACTTATTATCTTTAGGAAGATTAGAGCTTAAAGCAGAAGGAACGGTAAATGTAGCATCACCATCTTCCATTTTCATAATGATCTTTGAGCGATAATCAATACCAAAACTGAATTTATCATTTGGTTTAAAATATATACCTACATTAAAACCAATGTTACTTGTATTACCTTCAAGATTTACTTCGGAATTATTGTATGGCAATGCTTTATTTAATTTAACTTTTCCGGTTGCATAAACAAATCCTGCTCCGATACCGATTTTTTCATTGATTTGATATGATGCAGTAAGCTGATAATAAATTGCCTGTAAAGAAATATTTTGAATAAGCATTTGACCGGCCCAATCATCATCCCATTTTGTTGAAGTGCCAAAAGGGGTATAAACTCCTAAACCGACAGCTAATTTATCAGTAATTTTTCCTGCACCATAAAAGTAAAAAGGTGTTCCTATAGGATTATCGGTTTTTGCCTGATAATCAGTGGCATCTTTCTGAAAAACCGCCTTTCCCATTATAAAGCTTGCTCCAAGTGAAAAATCATATTTATTTTTCATCATTGATAAAGCACCCGGATTGTAAAACATACTGCTTGCACCAAAATTAAATGGTGTACCAATGAGACCAATTCCGGTTTGTTTCTGCCCTTGCAATCTAACTTGATAACCGCCTGCATGAGCAGACCACGTTGCAATTGCAAACAGCAACATAATGTAAATAAATTTTCTCATAATTTATATTTTTGGTTATTAATGGGGTGCAATATAGTAAAAAATTTAAAATCACATAATAAAATTAATTCGCGGATCAATAAAACGACACATTTAGATGCATAACACATTGTATATTATTTTTACATGGAATACTGGAATGATGAAATAATGATAATACGCAACATTCCTCCGAAGGCTTGTCTATACACAAAAGTATGGGAGAGAGTTTAAAGCACTAAAAAACAAAAAACAAAACTTGTCCGTCCATACGGATTCCTTTCAGTCATATGAAGCGAAGCAAACGACACGAAGTTAGTACGTATGTATCCGTATGGATGGATAAATTCTTTTAACTGGTTGCTGTTTTCAAACCTTGGTAGTGAAATGGCAGGTATTTGTATGTTTAAAAATTTGGATGTTAATTTTTTATCAAATTCAGTGTCTTGTTTTGAAAAAAATTTCATATCAAGAACAAATTTACATAAAATTAATAATCAGACAAAAAAATAATTTACCCACAAATACATCATAGTACTAAAATTCTTACTAATTTTATAAAAAAACAGCATTTTATGAATTCATTCTCAGGCATATTATTAAATATATCCTTTGATTACGACTATCTTCCTTTGCTGATTGTTGTTGCAATAGCATGGTTTGTGCCTATGATAATGTCGCTGTTAAATTTAAGTAAAATACCAACGGTAATTGTTGAAATAATTGTCGGATATTTTATTGGACAGTTCTTTTTAGCTTCGTTCTCAGATGGCAGCCTTCAAATACTTGATTTTTTAGCTCTAACAGGTTTTATTTTTTTAATGTTTTTAAGTGGTCTTGAAATTGATGTTGACCAGATTCTTGCATCAATGCCGAGAAGAAGAATTACTTATGCCCGGTTCCTGAAAAATCCTTTACTTGTCGGATTTGTGTTTTTTTTGATAACATTAATTCTGTCATATTCAGGCGCCTTGCTTTTATCAGACATAGTTAAGCTCACAAATTCATGGTATTTTGCCTTAATTATGGTTACTACTTCGGTTGGAATAATATTTCCCGTGTTGAAGAACCGTGGTGAAATCGGCAGCCGTTTCGGGCAGATGATGATACTTGCAGCCGCTGTTGCCGACATATTTAGTATTGTTTTGTTTACAATTACTGCTTTTATTATCAGTAAGGGGTTTAAGATTGAGCTTTTATATATACTGGCATTATTATTTGTATTTTTTATTTTTTACAGAATTGGTATACGGTTGACAAAAGTTAAAGTATATAGAAAATTATCCTATCAATTATCGCATGCTGCTTCTCAAATCAATATCAGAGGTACAATACTTTTGATACTTATTTTTGTTGTTCTTGCACAGTTTATAGGGAAAGAGGTAATTTTACTTGGTGCATTTCTCGGTGGTTTACTTCTTTCAATTTTCCTTCACAAAGATCGTTCGCTGTTGATTATTAAATTGGATGGAATGGGATTTGGCTTTTTTATTCCCATATTTTTTATTATGGTTGGTGCTAATTTCAATCCTGAAGCTTTGCGTGAATTAGACGATTCGCTTTTTGTTTTCTTGATTTTTCTGACAATTACTTTATTTGCAGTAAAAATTATTCCGTCTTTGCTTTGGGCGCGTTTGTTCGGTTTTAAAAGAGCAATTTCCGGAGGTTTTTTAATGGCTTCAAGATTAAGCTTGATAATTGCTGCTTCAACTATTGGCCTTGAATTGGGAATAATCAGCCCCGGAATTAATGCTTGTTTTATTATAATGGCAGTTTTAACCTGTTTTGTATCACCGGTTATTTATAATTATCTTAATCCGAAAAGTATTTTTACCGGTGATAAAACGATTATTGTCGGTGGAAGCAGCACTGGAGTTCTTTTGGCAAGAAGATTAAAAATGCATGGCAAATCAGCAATTATTGTTGAGAAGAATAAAAAAAGATATAACGAACTTCATTCCAAAGGATTTAAAGCTTTTTTAGGTGATGGCACGGACAGGTCGGTTTATGAGCGTTTGAAATTATCACCATCAAACTATGTAGTTGTTTTAACCGCCTCAAATGAAAAGAATGTTGAGATCTGCGAATTGTTAAGGCATGAGTTCAATCATGAAAAAATTATATCAAAATCCGGAAATTCAATTATTGAACAAACATTACGACGCCTTGAAGTAGAAATTCTTGATGCTACAAGAGTAATTGCAACCACTATTGAAAATTTGATTATAAGACCAACCACATATCATTCCCTTGTTGAGACCTTTGAAAACTTTACGGTTGAAGAAATTACAATTACGAGCAAGGATATTGACGGCTTGCAGATTAAAGAAATCCCATTTCATAAAGATGGGACTTTAATGCTTATCAGGCGGGGAAGCAGCATGTATATTCCGCATGGAGATACTTATCTGAGGATTGGTGATATAATTAATGTTTTTGGTACTAATGCTGCACTTATTGATATTAAAGCAAAGCTAACATGAAAGCGGTTTTATTTAGATTTCAAAACCTGTTCATCAGGCAAGTGAGGAGTGTGTGGTTAAATTGTTGCGGGTTACCCATACGGGTTTGCTTCGCTTTGCGAGTTGCAGGTTAAATTTTTTAATATCCCTTAATTTCCATCAATTTCTATCAATTTCATTTCAGTATTCCAACATTCCACCATTCTACTTCGTTCCTGACCTGAAAATTTCTTTCATTTCAGTAACCTGTTCAGGTGTGCCTAAAACGAAAAGTTTTGAGTTCGGGATAACTTTAGTGTCGGGGGTAGGATTGATAATATATTCACCATTGGGAGTTTTAAACCCTATTATGTTGGCTCCGGTTTTTTTACGAACCCCGATTTCGTAAATTGATTTGTTAAGATGCTCTTTTGGTAATTGACTGCATATAATTTCCACAAGGTTGGTCGGTGCATCCCCGCGAACGGATACATGCTCTAAAAATTCAATAACATCTGGAGAAGTTACAAGTGTAGCCATGTGAGCTCCGCCTACTTTTTCGGGCATCACCACATTGGTAACACCTGCAATTTTCAGTTTTTTTTCAGAACTAATACTTGAAGCTCTGCTTATTATGGTCATATCCTTATTTAATGAACGGGCAGTAAGGACAACAAATAAATTATCAGTGTCATTAGGTAAAGTGGTGATCAGTGCTTTTGCAGTTTTTATACCTGCTTTTATCAATGTTTCATCTTCGGTTGCATTACCTTCAATAAAACGAATGTTTTTATCCATATTATCGAGAACCAATTCATGGCTTTCTTCAATAACAACAAAAGAATGTTTATGTGCAATTAGTTCTTCAACTGCTTGTTGCCCGTTGCGTCCGTATCCGCAAATTATTACATGATTTTCCATTTTTTTTCTTCTTAATTTTTTATTATATCCTCTTAAAAAATAATTCAGTTGACCTTCAAAAATAATTGATGTAATTATTGAAATTACATAAGCTAATGTTCCCAAACCAAACAGGATTAAAAAGCTTGTAAAAATCTTTCCTGCTACAGAAAGTCCATGCACCTCGCCAAATCCTACCGAAGAAACCGTTATTATTGTCATATATAATGAATCAATAAACGGGTAATCATCAATAAGCATATAACCTGTTATTCCTGTAAATAACATAATAACCAACAAAACAACTGCAAAAATAATCCGTTTCCTGTTTGTATTTTTTTCCAAAATATTTATAAATTGAAATATATATGCAAATATAGTAAATCAAATTTAAAAAGATTATAAATCTGATTAACAAAATGTGTAACTGTTAATAGTTTGAAATCCATCCATAGAGAATTGCTTCGCTTCGTATGACTGAAAGGAATCCGTATGGACGGACAAGTTTAGAAATTAGAAATTGGAAATTAGAAATTTTTGTTATCCTATTTTTGTGCTGTTGATAAACGCATTCAATTTTGGAACAAGTTTTTCAATTAATTCATAAACTCTTTTCATTTTTTCCTAATTTCCAATTTCAGCGTTTTGTAAACGCTTACCAAAATATTTTTGGGTTATGATAATGTGATAGAAAATATTGTAAACATATACAGCTAAATTCCTCTCAACAAAATATTTCCTATCTGGCAATTCAGGCAGTTTTTTACATCACAATAATTATTTTTAAGTTCCAATAATGATTGGGTGCAATATGCTGTTGAAGTTTTTGATCCCAGTTCCTGCCATTTTCGGATTACTGAATTTTTTTCACCAGGCACCTGATTTAATAAATGCAGGGCTTTTTCTTTGTAGAAATCGTTATCTTTTTCAAGACCATAAACAAATAAAAACGGGACAATTGTGTTGATGATAATAAGGTTTAGGGCATTCTTCCCGAAGGATTTTTTTCTTTTGGCAGATGGTTTGTCAAAAATATAATGTGTGTCCCAATATCCTGAAGTTGAAATATCAAATAATTTGTAAACTTCATTCAAAGTGTTGATTTTAATTATTTTTGAAAACAAACCCGATGATTTATAGATCAGGTTTGCAAACTGTGAAATTCTTATTGTCGGGAAATTTGACGGACGCAACCTGAGAAATTTCCAAAGAAAACCATCAACAGGTTTTAAAGAGAATTTCTTTTTCAGGAAATTATATTCTTTCTTCAAGTTGTTTGGATATTCATCTTTAAATTTATTTTCAAGCATTCCTGCCTGTCCAAACAATAATGATTCAATCTGAAATTGATTGTTTTTATGTTTTGCAAGATAATTAATGGGTAATGATTTTGCCAGTAATTCAAAAGGTTCGGTATTTGTATTAAATCCGAAATTCCTTGCAAGATATTGATAAAAAGTTTGTTCCCAGTTGTTTTTATTTAAATTTAAAGTTGATTCTATGGTTTTTGCTTTATGTTCAAGGCGTTCGATAAGAAGTCTTTCAAGCCAGCTATTTAAATTAAATTTGTCAACATTCCCGATTAATTTTTGGCAAGGTATCCAATATTTGTTAGTCATAAAACTTTTGTACCGGTAATATAATTTTTTATCAAATTTTTCTTTTAATTCAATAGTTGGGATAATTTCGCTGTTCTTTCGTTTAATTATTGCATCATTTTTATAAACTACATGTAAGATAATATTATCAAAAGCGTTATTTTCCTGATGGTTATGTTTGTACCAATCCGAAGAGTTTATATGTATTTCAACATTTCCTGCCCAGGTAGTATCACCCATTTTAATTTTTGCATTAAAAAAATCAGGTCCGGAATCAGTGTTTCTTTCACCTGATTTTAAAATATTTATTGATTCTCCTGAAGTTGTGGTAATATCCTTGTCAAACAACCTGAACATCCAGATGTAATAGAGGAATTCTTCGGTCATGGTTTTGGTTTTTATATATTTTTAGTACTATATTAAATACTATGGATTCAAACAAGATAAAAGATAAAAGTAAAATGTTTGAACTAAATAAAAACAATTAATGTGAATCAAGGGTTGAAATTAGCTTTTTTTTTACCACAAAGGATGCACAAAGGATATCACAAAGTCGCCCTAAGTACTAAAGAATTACCCGTTTAATACCGTCTTTCAAATGTCTTACATTAAAGTTTGCCAATAAGCCTAACTTACATCCCGAAAGCTTCAAATAAGTAAG
>JADFUO010000189.1 GCA_015222115.1 Bacteroidota bacterium
GTTGGTTATGTTATTGGTTATACGTTATGAGCCAATTAAACATATAACATATAACGTATAACTTTAAAGGTTTACCATTCCAAACTATCCTCCAATTCAATATCATGTAAATCATCTTCATCCAAGCCATGCCATCTGCAACCTTTTTTTGAACAGATATAAAAATCAATAAATTTTGTTCGGGCACTTACAGCAATTTTTGCTGCCGGAGAGCCACATTCTCCGCATTTTTCATTTTTATCTATTAAGCTGGTGTTACAATGGAAACATTTTATATCTCCGACAACATGCTCTTCAGGTAAAACTACTGTTGATTTTGATGTAAATACATTTAGGTAAGGACTTAAAAATATAAAACCGATTTCTTCGTTTTCTTTAGAAATTTTCAATTTTACAAGTCCTTTTTCTATCAACGACTTATTACAATGAGGACAATAAGTATGGAGGTAAGTTCCTGATTCAATTATTTCTTTTGATTCTCCTGTTTCTTCAATTCCTTCAGGCAAAGGACCTTTAAAATCTCCAAGATGATAAAGTTTTTTTAAGGTTGATGATATATCATCTATTTCAAGAAAATGGCTTTTGCAACCAATACGTGAACAAATGTTGGCTTTACCACCAATATCCAATAAAAACGATATCATTTGAGCATTACAATCTTCACATTCAATTTTACTTGTGATTTCTGATAAACAATTTGGGCAGGTAAACTTTGCAATTTCCCCTTTTATCAATTCAATATCACATCTGTAATTATAACTTTCGTAAATTGAACTTAAATAAATTGTTCCCTTATTTTTTGAAATTTCAATATTTAACTTAATGCCTGGTTTACCATCAACAAGGGTTTCCTTACCCATAAACGATTTTTTACAAACAGGACATTTTACATTTAATGAAATAAAATCATATAGTAGTTCTTCCATATTTTATATTTTTAAAATTAACTTGCAATAATAATAAAAATATTGATTTTAAAATATTTTTCAAACAGGAAATAATCTTAAATTAATTTAAAAAGTTGAAAATACTGAAACTCATTATAAAATTTTGTTAAATTTAAAAAAATAAATATATTTGGAAAATATTAGCATGAATATGATTAATGAAACAGAGCTAATTAAATGAATTTCATTAAATTGCAAAAAACATAAAAGGATAAATGAAAGATACAATAGATGCAATTTTAAAAAAACATATTCCGAAAGAAAAAGAGAATTTAATACCTGTTCTCCAATCTGTTCAGAAAAAAGAAGGATATATTTCACCTGAATCGGTTAATAGAATATCCGATTATTTCCGTATTTCGAGGAGTAGCATTTACGGTATTGCAACGTTTTATTCTCAATTCAGGTTTAATCCTCCAGGACGGCATTCCATAAAGATTTGTCTTGGTACTGCTTGTCATGTTCAGGGAGGTGATTTTATATTAAAGGCATTGCAAGCAGAAATTGGAATATCACCGGGGGAAACAACGGATGACATGCGATTTGACCTTGATCGTGTAGCTTGTCTGGGATGTTGTGCCTTAGCGCCTGTTGTAATGGTTGACAACAAAATCCACAGTCGTATGTCAGTGATAAAATTAAAGGAATTATTGAACAAATATGAATAACTTTTATAAAATTCAAAAAAATGCCATAGAAGAATGGCAGGCTTTGCAAAACTGCACTGAACCTGTGATATATGTTGGTATGGGAAGTTGTGGCCTGGCTTCAGGAGCAGGTGAAGTTTGGAATAAAGTCAGGAGAACTATCAAAAAAAATAATCTGAAAGCTCAGCTCCTTAAAGTTGGATGTATTGGCCCCTGTTATTTAGAACCCTTTCTTGACATTCAAAAACCCGGCTTACCGCGGATGAGTTTTAATAATGTTGATGTATCAAAAGCAGGCAAACTAATCTCAGAATACATTATTGGCGGCGAAACAAAACTTAAACCTATCGGGCATTTAGGTGAGAATAAGGAAGAATTTGAAGGTGTAAAATCATTTTGGAACCAACCGATGTTAAAAAACCAAGTACGTATCGTCCTGAAAAATTGCGGAATTATTGACCCTGAAAATATCAACCATTATATTGCCAGAGGAGGATTCAAGGGATTATTAAAATCTTTTGATATTGGACCCGAAGGAGTTATTGAAGAAATAAAAA
>JADFUO010000190.1 GCA_015222115.1 Bacteroidota bacterium
GGTTAATTATCGGATAAATATCCACATCAATGCAAAAACAACCACAGCTAACATTGAAAAAAAGGAAACCGAAAACAAAAGAACCCCCAAAACAGTCGTTCAAGAAAAAGTTGAAACATTCGATTCACTCAGTAATATAAATACCAAATACACATTCGACAGTTTTGTATCCGGACCTTCAAATCAATTTGCCCATGCCGCAGCCATGGCAGTTGCCAACAATCCGGCAACCACATACAACCCTTTATTTATTTATGGTGGAGTCGGCTTGGGTAAGACCCACATTGTCCACGCTATTGGCAATGAAATTTTAAGTAAAAACAAAGGAATGAAAATTCGCTATTATTCCTCTGAAAAATTTACCAACGAACTTATCAATTCTTTGAGACACGCAAAAATGGATGAGTTCCGCAACAAGTTTCGTTCAATCGATGTGCTGTTAATTGACGATATTCAATTTATTGCCGGTAAAAAAAGTACCCAAGAAGAATTTTTCCACACATTTAACGCACTTTATGAGTCACATAAACAGATTGTTGTAACTTCTGACAAATTTCCCAAAGAAATCCCAGCTCTTGAGGAAAGATTGCGGTCGCGCTTTGAGTGGGGACTAATCGCTGACATACAGGCACCTGATGTGGAAACCAAACAGGCCATACTGAAAATGAAGGCCGATCAGAACAATATTATCCTTCCAGAAGATGTCTCCTTTTTCCTGGCCAATTCAATCACCAGTAACGTACGTGAACTTGAAGGTTACCTGATCAGAGTTGGTGCTTATGCCAGTTTGACTTCAACACCGATCAGCCTCGATATGGCGAAAAATATTCTCAAAAACATACTTGTTGAACAGAGTAGAGAAATCACCATAGAAAACATTCAAAAGATCGTAGCTAACCATTATCAAATAAAAACATCCGATTTAAAATCAGCAAAACGTTTAAAAACACTTGTATTACCAAGACAAATAGCAATGTACATCGGACGTAAGCTGACCTCAGCATCCTATCCGGAAATCGGTACTAAATTCGGTGGCAAAGATCATTCAACGGTCATTCATGCTATCAAAAAAATAGAAAAAAATATGGAAGAAGACCTATTACTCAGATCAACAATCGAGAAATTGATAGACAATATGAAACCATAAGGTGTTGATAAAAATGGTGATAACTGGCCTTTAACCAACCAAGCAGTCACTTATCCACAAAATGGTCACTTAACCAACATTTAATCAACACCTTTAAAAAAATATTTTTCACCATTTTTCCTTAACTTAACAGCCTGTCAACAAATTCACAGGCACTATATATAGACTACTAAAAAATCTATAAATAATTAATATTAGATGTCTGTGAATGGAGGATTTGATGCAGTTTCATATCAATAAAGATGTATTTCTTAAAAGTTTAACAAAAATACAAGGAATCATTGAAAAAAAGCACACCATACCCATTTTAGCTAATGTTCTAATAGAGGCAGTAAAAGATGAAATTATTATTACTGCTACAGATTTAGAAGTAGGTATTAAATCAAGATATCCAGCAGATGTTATAAATGAAGGAAAAGTTACTGTTTCAGCTAAAAAACTTTTTGAAATAATTAAAGAATTGCCAAATAAAAATATTCAATTTACTTCCAAAAGTAATTTCTGGGTTGAAATAACCTGTAATAAATCGATATTTAATCTAGTTGGATTATCACCAGAAGAATTTCCAAAATTTCCGGAAATTGAGCATAATTTAAATCAAGTTGAAACTTGTATTATTCGTGAAATGATTGATAAAACAATTTTTTCAGTATCAACTGATGAAACAAAATTTAATTTAACTGGAATATTTATAAAATCAGAAGTTGAAGAAGGAAAAAATAATATTGTATTTATTTCAACAGATGGCCATAGACTATCAATGATAAAAAGAAATATAGACACCTTATTAGATGAAAAATTGAAAGATGGATTTATTTTACCGAAGAAAGGCCTTGGAGAAATAAGAAAACTTATTGAAAATTCAGAGGATAAATTAAATATAGGTATATCTGATAATAATTTTTCAGTTAATACAGAAACAACTACGTTAATTATGAGGATGATTGATGGAGATTTTCCTGATTATAAGAGAGTTATACCTGAAAAAAGTACAAATGCTGCTGTCATAAATCGTGAATTATTCCTCCATTCTCTACGCCGTATTTCAGTTTTATCCAGCGAAAAGTCAAAAGGTATCAAAATTAATCTTAACAATGATTGTTTAATATTATCATCTTCTAATCCAGATATAGGAGATGCTAAAGAAGAAATCGATGTTATATATAATGGCGATGAAATATCAATAGGTTTTAATGCTAAATATATCATTGATATACTTCAGGTTATTGAAAAAGAAAATATTATTTTCTTTTTCAAAGATAATATATCACCTGGACTTATTCAGCCTGAAAATAATGATGAATATTTAACTGTAGTTATGCCTATGAGACTTTAAATTTTTACATGTATATTGAAAACATCAGTATAAAAAATTTTAGAAATATTTCTGATATAAAAATCAACCCCTGTAAAAAAATTAATTTAATTATAGGTAATAATGCTCAAGGTAAAACTAATTTTATAGAAGCAATTTACTTTACTTCTTTATTGAAAAGTTTTCGAACTCAAAAAATTAGTGAGTTGATACGGGAAGATGAAGATTCATCATACTTAAAATTTGACGTTATAAATAATAAAGTTAATCTAAATATAGAAATTTATTTTAATAATCAGTATAAAAAATTAAAAATAAATAAAAAGAAAGCTGAAAGAAAATATTATTATAAATATTTAAATACAGTTATTTTTTTTCCAGAAGAAGTGAATTATATAAATAATTACCCAATTTTTCGTAGAAACCTATTAGATAAATCTATTTTTTATAATGATTTCGATTATATTAAGGTTTATAAAAATTATTATAGATGTTTAAAACAAAGAAATGCTTATTTAAAAAATAATCATAAAGAAAATGATTGTTGGAAAAATCAACTTATAAAATATGGTTCAGAAATTATACGTAAGAGACTTAACTATATAGATAAAATAAATAATTATTTTATGAGTGATCTTTTTATAAAAACAAATAAAGAAGAATATTTACTTTCATATTCAAAAAAATATCTGAATTTAAATTCAATAGAGGATCGTTTAAGGGAAGAATTTTCTCGAAAAAATAATAGAGAACGTATTCTTGGATGTACCTTGGTTGGACCGCATAAGGATGATTTACAATTTTATATCAATAGTAAACCGGCTGATACTTTTGCCTCACAGGGCCAAAAAAGGTCGTTAATTATATCATTCAAGACCGCCCAGATTATTGACTATAAAAATATTCAGGGTCATTATCCGGTATTGATTTTGGACGATATGACCAGTGAACTGGATCATAATCGAAAGAATATCCTTCTTGAAAATCTACTGAATAATTCTGGCCAGGTATTTATCACTTCAACAGATTCTAAAGAAATCAACTGTTCTGAGCAAACCAAAGTGTTCAGAATCAATAATGGTGAAATCAGCTCACCTGATTGTTAATAAGAGGAGCAGTATGGCGGAAGAAAAGACTTACGGTGCGGAGAGTATACAGGTTCTTGAAGGACTTGAAGCTGTTCGTAAACGCCCGGCGATGTACATAGGTTCAACCTCGACTCAGGGACTGCATCATCTGGTTTATGAAGTGGTTGACAATTCTATAGATGAGGCCTTGGCTGGTTATTGTGACGATATCACTATTTCCATCCACGAAGACAATTCAGTGACAGTGCAGGATAATGGACGTGGAATTCCTGTTGATATGCACGACAAGCAGAATAAATCAGCAGCAGAAGTTGTCATGACGGTACTACACGCTGGTGGTAAATTTGATGATCAGGGTGAGGGTGCCTATAAGGTATCCGGTGGTTTGCATGGTGTCGGGGTTTCTGTCGTTAACGCTCTTTCTGTTAAACTCGATCTGGAAATCAGACGTGACGGAAAAATTCATCGGCAAAGTTATGTCCGAGGCGTCCCGATCGAACCTTTAGGAGTTGCTGGCGAAACTATCAAACGAGGTACCAAAATTACATTTTGGCCCGATCCGGAGGTTTTTGACACAATAGAATTTTCATTTGAAACCCTTTCTCAACGTTTACGAGAATTGGCTTTTCTAAATGCCGGTGTCAAAATTCTGATCAGAGATGATCGAACGGAAAAGGAACATGAATTTATTTATGAAGGGGGAATTCGATCCTTTGTCGAGTACCTGAACAGGGCGAAAAGTGCTCTGCACAGTACACCCATCTATTTTCACGGCGAAAAAGAAGGGGTCGATATTGAGATCGCCATCCAGTACAACGACGGCTACGACGAAAAGATTTTTTCCTTTGCCAACAACATCAACACCCAAGAAGGTGGTACCCATCTCAGTGGCTTTCGGGCAGCACTGACTCGAACCATGAACGCTTATGCCGGTGCCAGTAACTTATTTAAAAACGTTAAGGTTACCATCGCCGGTGATGATCTGCGAGAAGGGATCGCTGCGGTTATTTCGGTCAAATTGTCAGCTCCGCAGTTCGAGGGGCAGACGAAGACCAAACTTGGTAACTCGGAAATTAAGGGTTATGTTGAAACGCTGATGAATGAACAATTGGCGACATTTCTTGAGGAAAATCCAAAAATTGCCAAACGTATCCTGGAAAAAGGTATTGACGCCGCGCGTGCCCGTGAAGCGGCCCGCAAGGCCCGTGACCTGACCCGCCGCAAAGGAGCCCTTGAAGGTCTGTCATTGCCGGGAAAATTGGCTGATTGCCAGGAAAAAGACCCGGCTCTCTGTGAAATCTATTTGGTCGAGGGTGATTCTGCCGGCGGGAGTGCCAAGCAGGGACGGGATCGCCGTTATCAGGCGATTTTGCCACTCAAAGGGAAAATCCTTAATGTTGAAAAGGCACGTTTTGATAAATTATTGACATCAAACGAAATCCGCACCCTGATTACGGCCATGGGTACCGGAATCGGTAAAGATGATTTTGATATCGCCAAGCTGCGTTACCACCGCATCATTATTATGACTGATGCCGACGTTGATGGCTCGCACATCCGTACCCTGCTGCTGACCTTCTTCTTTCGCCAGATGCCGGAGATCGTCGAGCGTGGGCATCTCTACATTGCCCAGCCACCGCTCTACAAGGTGAAGCGGGGTAAAAAAGAAATTTACCTGAAGGATGACGAGGTATTACTCGAATACCTGCTTGATGTCGGCACCGACGGGGTTATTCTGGACATGGACGCAGGCAAA
>JADFUO010000191.1 GCA_015222115.1 Bacteroidota bacterium
CTGCCACTTTTAATCGTTTTGTATGGTATAGTATTTTACCATTTGCTGTTTTCACCTATTCTTCAAAATTTTTAGTTCCAATTATTTTTGGCCCCAATTGGGTTGAACTGTACAAGTATATTTGGGTACTGTCACCTTATATTTTTTTGGTAATGGCCAATGCTCCTCTCGGGGAAGTATTATACATTATTAGCAAACAGGAAAAACTACTGGTATTAAAAGTTGTTTTTCTTGTCCTTAGGTTTTCGGCTCTTATCATTGCATATTTTTTAGATTTTACTCCATTAATGAGTATATTTCTGTTTTCAATTGCATCAGTAATTTCTTATGAGATAAATATATTTATTGTCTTGCAAACATTAAAAAATAAGCAATGGCTTACGCTTGCTTTTTTAAATTTAGTAATCATTAGTGCTTTTGTGCTGCTATATAATATTTTGTAATGCGAAAGCTAATTGAGTATATTATTCGTGTTATCGAGAAAGTCCCGTTGTTTAAATCATTAATCAGGAGATTTTTATTTGAGTATTCTTTTCGAAAAAACAAACAGGAAATAATATCTTTACATAATGAAAATATTAATAACGGCCGCTTAATCCTAATTTCTATTAAAGACAAAAAGATAAAAAATAGGTTAATAAATATATTTAAAATTAGTTTTGGTTTTATTATAAAATTACAGGGATTAGAGATTTACAGTAAACCCGCTGCCATAATTTTGTTGCCTGAAACCATTGACGATTATTTAAAATTTATTGGCCCTAAATCTCGCAATATGATTCGTAAGGCGGGAAAAAGTGGTTATGTTACAAAGAGTTTTATATGGAATGAAAATCTTGAAGATATTTTTTTAATACATACATCTTCAAAAATTCGGCAGGGACGTCAAATGGATAAAAATTACAGACAATATCCAAGGCCATTTGACAGTATTGATACCGAAGATTTTAAAATTAAACATATTGGAGTTTTTCATAACGATAGGGTTGTTGCGTATATTGAATTGTCTGTTTATGGTAATTTTGCTATGACAAGAAGAATACTTGGGAAAAAAGAAGATTTAAAATTCGGGGTTATGAATTTGCTGTTTAAAGAAGTAATAAATTATGGAATTACAGAAAGAGCTTTTAAAATATTAAATTACCTTACTATGGAAAATTATAAAACCAATAATTTATCAGCTTTTAAATACCGTGTGGGGTTTAGGGAATTTACTATTCAACAGTTTTAATTATGAAGGCCAGATTTAACACAATACGAAGATATTTAAAAAATGATCGTATCAGCGATTATGAAAAAATATTATCGGCGGCTGTTGAAAATGGATATAAAATAATTTCACTGGAGGATTATACTAAAATTGAGAATAAGACAGATAAATTATTAATTCTCCGTCATGATATTGATTATACTTCAAAAGCAAATTTGATGATGTTCGAAATTGAAAAGAAGTATAATGCCCGGGCAAGTTACTATTTCCGTAAGCAGACTATTGATGAGGAACTTATCCCTTTAATAAAAAGTTATGGCAGTGAAGCCTCATTACATTTTGAAACTATTGCGGATTACATAAGGGAACATAACATTACAAACAGGGAGCAGCTTTTTAAAACAGATTTCAAAAACCAGTGTTTGGATATTTTAAAGAATGAACTTAATCAATTACGTAAGAGGTTTCAAATAAAATGTAGTACTATTGCATCACACGGCGCACCTGAAAATCGTCTTGTTGGAGTCCACAATAATTACCTGACAGAAGATGTAAATGTTTATGGTTATTTAGATATTGAACTGGAAGCATACCAAAAAGAATTTATTTCTCATATAGGGGAATATATATCAGATACAGTCATTGAAGTGAATGGAGGTTTTAGGTATGGAAAACAGCCGATTACTGTAATTGAAAAAGGAGTAAGTACAATTCTTTTTTTAAGCCATCCCAATCATTGGTATTATAACAGAAGGCAGATTTTTAAAAAAATCATTAAAGTGATGGTTTATGGTAATTCTTTTTATAACGACAAATTCAAAAGGATATAAAAATGAAAAAAGTTGTTTCTATTGTAACCAATTACTTTGAGTTTGACAACAGGGTACTTAAAGAGGCGTTATCACTTAAAAAGAACGGATATAATTCCCATGTTGTAGCTTTATATATGGATGGGTTAAAAGAATATGAAACGGTACAAGACATTCCCGTGCATCGGATTAAATTGCTGACTAAAAAATGGCCGAAGTCTTCATTTTTTCAACTTTTTAAATATCTGGAGTTTTTTTTAAAAGTTGCCTTTAAATACAGAAAATTCAACTATGTTCATTGTAATGACCTGGATCCACTTCCCATAGGAGTGTTTATTAAAACATTCCTGAACCGAAGGATAAAAGTAATTTATGATGCACATGAGTATGAGACTGAACGTAATGGAATTAGTGAAAGGGGAAGGAAAATTTCCAGAATAGTTGAAAAGGCTTTAATTAAAAAAGCAAACGCCGTAATTACTGTTTCTGAAGGAATTGCCAACGAATATGTAAGACTATATGGAATTACCCCCCCTACAGTACTGTTTAATTGCCCATATTATAGTGAAGTAAAGAAAGGAAATATTTTCAGAGAAAAGTTTAATATAAGTAAAGAAACCAGGATTTTTTTATACCAGGGTAATTTGGGGATAAACAGAGGGATTGAATTACTTCTTAGTACATTCAAAAAATTGGATAATGATAAATTTGCAATTGTTTTTATGGGTTACGGTTTCTTTGAAGATGAAATAATTAATGCTTCAAAAAAATATAAAAACATTTATTTTCATTCGGCAGTGAATATGGATGTTTTGCCAAATTATACTTCATCTGCTGATTTTGGATTTTACTTGATAGTTAATGATTGTTTAAGTTATTACTATACTATCGGGAATAAATTATGGGAGTATATTATGGCCCATGTTCCGGTAATTGCTTTTGATTTATTTGATGTTGGACCAATTTTAGAAAAAAATAAAATCGGTTTGATATTGAAAGATGAAACAGAGGAAAATTTAATAAATTTGATAAATAACATTGATGAAGCTTCCAAAACAATCAGATATGAAAATTTTTCAGTTGTTAACAAGAAGTTTAATTGGGAAAATCAGGAAAAAAAACTTGTAAAATTGTATGAATCATTATAAAGTTTGTGAAAAGAAAATTTCTGATAAAAACATTAATAAATGACACGGATTTCTCATATTTCGACAGTTCATTCACTTTACGATGACCGGATTTTTTATAAGGAATGTAAATCCTTAAAAAAAGAAGGGTATAATGTTTTTTATATTGTAAAAACCCAAGGCGATAAATCAATTGATGGAATAAATATAATTGGAGTAAAAAATTATAATTCAAGATTACAAAGAGTAATTTTCGGTTCAATCGAAGCTTTCCGTAAAGCTGTGAAAATAAAGTCCGATTTGTATCATTTTCACGACCCCGAACTAATGTTTACCGGTGTTTTGCTGAAACTTGCCGGTAAAAAAGTTGTTTACGATGTTCATGAAGACCTGCCAAAACAGGTTTTATATAAAGACTGGATAAGATATAAATTCATTCGTAAAACCCTGTCAGCTATTATAAATGTTTTTGAGCAATTTTGTTGTTTGTTTTTCGATGGAATTGTAACTGCAACCGAAGATATTGCAAAAAAGTTCAGTAAAAGAAAAACTATTGTTTTAAGAAATTTCCCGGTTAAAAGTATGATTGAAAAAACACATTCTCCATCAATAAAAAAAGAAAAAAATATTATAATATATGTCGGGGGCTTGTCAAAAATCAGGGGAATTAAGGAAATTATTCAGGCAATGGAACATGTCAATACGAATTATGAATTATGGTTGATTGGAAAATTTGAAAATGAAGAATATTATGAAGAATGCAAAAATTTGTCTTTATGGAACAGAGTAAAATATTTAGGTTTTAAGAAGTTGGATAAGGTATATGGATACATAAAATTGGCTGATATTGGTTTAGCAATTTTATATCCTTTAAAAAATTATTTAACAAGCCTGCCTGTTAAAGCTTTTGAATATATGGCTTTTGGCAAACCTATAATTATGTCTGACTTTAAATACTGGAAAGAAATTTTTAGCGAATGTGCTTTATTTGTTGATCCGTATAACCCAAAGCAGATTTCGGAAAAAATAAATTATCTCATTGAAAATAAAGCCATCAGGGAGAAGCTTGGTGAAAACGGTAAAGAGCTTATTAAAAATAAATATTCATGGGAAAAAGAGGAAATTAAATTATTAAAGTTTTATAATAACATTATTAAAAAATGAAAATCCATCAAATTGAAGATAAAGACAGATTAAAATATAAAGAACTCGCTGTTAAAAACGGAACAATTTTTAATTGCCTGGAATGGTTGAACATTTTTGGAGAAAAATTAAAAATATTTGGAATATATGATAATAATAACATAATGATAGGCGGATTCTACCTTTATGTTGATTCAAAAGCCGGAATGAAATATTATAGAAACCCTCCTTTTACTCCATTTATTGGTTTGTTTTTTGAGAATAAAGCACAGAATAAAGTAAAATCACACTCATTTGAAAAATCAATTATAAGCCAAATAGCTGACTTTATCAGCAAATTACCATATCAAATATTATCCATTGCATTTCAAAAAGATTTCATTGACATGCAGCCCTTTATCTGGGAAAAATATAAGGTTGTTCCTAATTATACATACATCATTGACCTGTCACAATCAATAGATAAAATAAACTCTGAGTTAGCGTCGGAAAGAAGAAATGACCTGAAAAAAGCATATAAAGATAAAGTTAAAGTAGAAAAAACAGAAGATTTTAATATAGTCAAATCTTTAGTGCTGAATACTTTTAACAGGATAAAAAAATCAATAGATAATTATTATCTGGATAAAATATTATTTGACTTTGCTAAAAATAACAATAGTTTTGCTTTTACTTCATATTTAAATAAAACTCCTATTGCAACATGTTTCTGTATATATGATAAGTCAACAGCTTATTATTTGCTGGGTGGGTATGATAGTGAAAACCGGCATAAAGGAGCAGGAGCATTGGCAATTTGGCAGTCAATACAATATGCAAAATCACTAAACCTTGATTATTTTGATTTTGAGGGTTCAATGGTTAAACCTATTGAAAGATATTTTAGGGGATTCGGTGGTGATATGTATCCATATTATACTATTAATAAAGCTATTATGCCAATTGAAATTATTTTGAAATTTATCAAACGACAAGCATTTTAATTTCTCTGAAGGATGAAGATAATTATTTCACATGATATTGATCATATTAGTGTTAGCGAACACTTCAGGGATTTTATTATCCCGAAATTCATTATCAGATCGAAGATAGAATTCTTAACCGGAAAAATATCTTTAAAGCAGTACTTTTTAAGATTAAAACATTTATTACAAAACAAATGGCAAAACATTGATGAGTTAATGGAGTTTAACCTCCAAAATAATATTCCCGCTACATTTTTTATCGGGGTAAATAAAGGTTTGAGATTAAATTACAGTTTAAAACTCTCTAAAAAATGGATTAAAAAAATTCTTGAAAAAGGTTTTGATTGCGGTGTTCATGGAATTGCTTATCAAAACCAAGCAGATATTGACATGGAATACAAAACTTTCAGTGAAATATCAGGACTGGATAAATTCGGTATCAGAATGCATTATTTGAGAATGGATACAAATACTCTTGAATTTCTTTCAAAAGCTAATTATATTTTTGATTCAAGTATTTATTCGATGGACTTTCCATACAAGACTGGCAATATATGGGAATTCCCGTTAAATATCATGGACGGCTTTGAAATAGAGGCAGGGAAAAAATGGCAAAGCAAAAATTTATCTCAGGCAAAAGAAAGCACATTAAAAAAAATTGAACTTGCTGAGAAGAAAAAATTAGAATACCTGACAATTTTATTCCACGACCGGTATTTTAATAATAGTTTTAAAACATGGATGGATTGGTATTGTTGGTTAGTTGACTGGCTAAAACAAAATAATTTTAAGTTTATTAATTACAGAACTGCCATTGATAAATTAAAAAAAATAGCTACGTAATAATAATAAAAGGAATTTACTAAATTTGAAAGCAAGTGGAAATAGGCTAAGGCTAGGGCTGAGGAATATAAAAATAAGAGATAGCCTAACGCAGCAAAGTTGCAAACAAATTGATTTAAGAACATAATAAGTTTGCTAAAAAAACAAAGTTTTACAAGATAATAGCATATAGTGCATGAAAAAAACCTTAGCCTTAGCCTAAAACAATATGTTTAAGAGCGAAGGCATAACTAATTATTCATAAGTTAATAATTTTGAAATTACAATACATTAGAATTAGATGAAACTCCTTATTCTTTCACAATATTTCCCTCCTGAAGTTGGTGCTCCGCAGAACCGCCTGCATGAACTTGCTGTAGGACTTAAAAAAAAGGGTGTTGATATAACTATAC
>JADFUO010000192.1 GCA_015222115.1 Bacteroidota bacterium
ATCAAGTATCCACCATGCTATAGGTGAAGCAATAATAAATGCAATTATAATAAGGATAACAAACTCTTTATATAATATTTTTAAGATACTTTCAATTGAGGCGCCAAGCACTTTACGTATCCCGATTTCTTTGGTTCTTTGCTCTGCAATAAAAGAAGATAAGCCAAGTAATCCTAACAAAGCAATAAATATTGACAATACACAAGCTATACGAAATATCCTCCCGATGTTTTCTTCAGCTTCATACATTTCATCCATGGTTTTATCAAGAAAATCATAATCAAAAGGATTAATATTTCCAAATTCGTTCCATTTTTCTTCAATATAGTCAAGTGTTTGCCGTTGGTTCTTTTCATTAATACTAACTGACAGGAAGAATCTTGGGCGTTCACTGAGGAACATTAACAAGGGGTCAATTTTGTTATGCAAAGAACGATAATGAAAGTCTTTAACAACACCAATAACTTTTGTATTTCTTAAAGCAGAGCCATCCAGATCAATTCCGAAATCAATTTTCTTACCCAAAGAGCCATCAGTCCAGCCCAATTCCCTGGCAGTAGCTTCATTTATTATTACTCCTTCTTCAAGGTCTGTTCCCATCTTGCGGTCAAAATTCCTGCCCTCTGTTATCCCAATATCAAATAAGTCAATATAATTAGTATCAATCATAATAAAATTCAGGGCATGCTCAACCATTCTGCTTCCGGTTTGGAAAGTCGTAGTATCTGTATTTCCGGTACTATCCACATTTGAAACTTTCAGGCTATCACTGGTTTCTGCAGGTGTACTGATCTTCTCATCTTTTTCAACCCTCATAACAATTATTTGTCTTATATTACCCGGAACACCTGTTGAAGTTGAAACATTCGCTATATTAGGATTTTGTAAAAGTTCTTCCCTGAATATCGGAACCTTTCTTAAAAATGCAGTATCCTGAACACCAACCACAATAACATTTTCCTTTTCAAAACCAAGGTCTTTTGTTTTAAGATAATTTAATTGTTTTGAAACAACAATAGTCCCGATAATCATAAGTATTGAAATCGCAAACTGAAACACCACTAAAATCTTTCTCAATAATCCACCTTTTTTACCTGTATTAATTTTACCTTTTAACACTTTTACAGGAAGAAATGAAGATAAATAAAAGGCAGGATAACTTCCCGAAATAAGACCGATAATAATCGTTATCACAAATATTTCCAGCAGGATAAACGGTGTTGAGCTAAAACCAAACACTAAATTTTTTCCGGCAATCTCATTAAAATTAGGCAACAGTAAATATATTGCTGCAATTGCAATTACAAGGGCAATAATTGCCAAAATAAGCGATTCACTCAGGAATTGCCGCATTAATTGTGACCGGAATGCTCCCAAAACTTTTCTTATCCCAACTTCTTTTGCTCTGGTAGCCGACCTTGCTGTTGCCATATTCATATAATTGATTGCAGCAATTAACAAAATAAAAAGGGCAACAAATGAAAATATATATACATAAGCTTTATTTCCTGTAGGTTGATCGCTACTAAGATTTGAAGTAAGATGAATATCAGCCAGAGGTGTTGCCATTACCTGAAAGCTTGCATTGATCTGATCGCCTATTGATTTCATATATTTCTCATAAAACTGCGGGAACTTCTCAAAAACACTTTCAATACTACTGTTCTCTTTCAATAAAATGTAAGTATATGTACCTATCTTCCAGAAAGCTCCGGGTTCAAAACTATTAAACCGTTCTCTCCCAAATCGCTCGGAAAGCGTAGCTACAGAGAATAAACCATTGAATTTTAAATGTGAATTTTCGGGCAGATCTTTTATTACACCTGTAATTTTAAAATCCACATTATCGGCATCTGTAATAACCTCGCCAATAGGATTTTTATCACCAAAGTATTTTTTAGCAAGTGTTTCTGTAAAAACACATGTATTTGGTTCGGTCAGTGCTTTTTCAGGCTTACCTAAAATAAATTCGTGGGTAAATACATCAAAAATTGTTGAATCTGTATAAAACAATGCATCCTCATAAAATTCTTTTTCGCCGTATCTTATTAATATCCCATCACCTCCTGCAAACCTTACAAACTCCTCAACCTCCGGAAATTCTAATTTGAAAGCCGGACCAAGCGGAACAGATGTTACTGCAAAAAGGTCATGCTTGCCGCTGATTGTAAAGTTTGATTCAAGGCGATAAATCCTTTCGTGCTTTTCGTGATGTCTGTCATAAGAAAGTTCATTCTGATTATAAAGAAGAATAAAAATCGTAGCAATAATACCGATAGACAGACCAATAATATTTATTGCCGAATAGAATTTATTCCTTACGATATTTCTGTATGCACTTTTAATATAATTTTTAAACATGATTGTGAATTAGAAATTAAACTTTAGTATTTATTTAGTTTGTTTTTTTTATAACAACCATTTGTACAATAAATGGAATGA
>JADFUO010000193.1 GCA_015222115.1 Bacteroidota bacterium
CCATCACCTGTATTTAATATTCCAAAATAATCAATTAAATATTGATTCGGATGAAGTGTTTGGTTCATTATCAACGGGTTAATTGAAACCTGAGGACGGGTTAAAATAAAATCACGCTGTACTGTGCCTCCTGAAATAACAGTTACAGATGCTGTATCATTCCAGTAACCATCCCTTGAAGCAACAACGTCCCAGGTTCCCGGCTGAACATCATTAATTATGTAGTATCCGGTTGGATTTGTAACAGCAGCCCATGGCGGAAAAAGTTCCACATAAACATCTGCTCCACCAATACCCAAACCTACTCCGTTCATAACATAACCTTCAAAAGCTCCGGGTAATGACGGACAATTGGCAAATAATAAGCCCGGTCCTATTCCTGTTGGTGTAGAACCACTGCCACCGTCAATCCATACAATTGTGCCCATAGCATCAATTATATGATATTCATTTTCATAACTCCAGCCACCTGGTGAGTATGTTGTGGTTATTTCTGCTCCTGTGGTTACCTGGAAAGTGTAATATACGGGTCCACCCCCCGATGCTAATGTAATGTTGTTCAACACAACAGTACCATCAACATAAACCGATACGGCACCACCGTTCCAGCCATCTCCAAAATCGTCATACAGGGCGATTTCATAATCACAAGGAACAGCAACTGATCCATTAATGGCAAAACTTAAATTGTAATCGGTTTGTCCAGCCCACATTACTGAACCATCCACCCATGTAGTATAACCGCTACCAAAACCATCACCAGGGTTTTGCCACATAAACTCATATCCGATTGTAGGTGCTGCTTGTCTAGCCCAAAACCACTGTCCACTAGTTCCATAATCCATTCTTCCCTGAACCGACAGCCAGTAAGTTCCGGAACCTAATACTGTTGTTAGAATATCAATATCAAGATTTCCATTTGCATCCGGATTAGCATTTACTGAAAGATATTCAAAAAGCAATGTACCAGGAACCCCGGCATTATCTGCATAGAATCTTACATTAGCTAAGTTACAAGGCCCGGCAGCAGAATATGTTCCAAGAACCTGAACATTGTCAACATTCCATGTATCTCCTGAAGGAACTGTAAATTCGTCAGCACCTTCTGCATCAAAAGCATCAAAACTTGCTTCAAAATCCTGAGCAGTTATAGCCGCATCTGTACCGGGGTTATTAATTTGCTCATATAACACAGCCCTGTTATCCGCAGGAGCCAAGCTTGTTTTACCGGCAGGACCGGTATCAGTTATTTGCACTTGCTGTGCAAACATAAGCATTGATGATAATAACATTACCACCGAAAGCGAACATACTTTTGTAAAATTTTTCATATAATAAACATTTTTGGTTAATAAATATGTTAAATTTATTTTATGTAAAAATAAAAAGTTTTTAACTTTTTCACAAATATACATAAAAAAATTAAAAATAAAAATAAAAATAAAAATAAAATAAATAAATAGTTAAAGAATATAGAAATTTAACTGTCTCAAAAGTGATAAATCTATTGGTTATTTTAGGCATCGTGCTGATACTCTTCCGATTACTCAAATTACTTTTCAACTGGTTCAATTAAAAGTTTTTGAGCAATAAAAGTCATCGGATGAGTTATAAATATTTTTTGCACGGTATGGTGAGAGATTCTTCAGTCGCTTCGTTCCTACAGAATGACAGAGCTTGTCTATGCACACATCTTTTTAATACTCTGATTATTATAAAATAACAAATCTCAATATTCAAATTTCAAATAAATTCAAATTTCTAATCTCAAATATCCAAACAATTTTATTTCCCTGTTATATGTTGTGCATTTTCAGACAGTTAGTTTAATATTTGGAATTTTGATCATTGTAATTTATCAATAACGGACAAGTTTTGTTGTTTATAATTTGTCATACTGAAACGCATCCGTACGGACTATTTTCGTATAAACTAACTGAATATTTTAGTGCTGTTTGTTTCTTTATCTGTTTGCATTCCTGTTCAGTGCCAGTTTATTTGGTGCTTTAATTCAATAACAAATATACAAAATATAATATTGAAAGTCAAAAAAAAGGGGAAGACGGCTAAATATTATTTTGAGGTGCTGGATAAAAAAA
>JADFUO010000194.1 GCA_015222115.1 Bacteroidota bacterium
CCCTATTTTTCTGAATAACTCCTTCTGTATAGTCTTCGTCCATATCATAATCATCTGCATCATATTTCGGTGTAAGATTGCCTAATCCGAACGAGTAGCCGACATTAAATAAAACACTTTTTACCTGATAACCAATTCCTAAATTTAGTCCAAAATCAAAAGCCCGATACAATTCCATTACGTCTTCATCATCTAAATAATCTTCATACATATCATCATCCACTTCGCCAAATACAGGTTTTAATTCATAAGAATCTTCATCGAAGAAATCATCACTATCAAAATCTTCACCATCAACTTCAAAAGAAAAATCATGTTTAAACTTTCCTCCTATTCCAATAGCAAAATACGGACCTATTAATGCCTGAAAACCACTGTTTTTATAAACTATATTTATTGGTAATTCAATATAATTGTAGCTATACCTCAAATACCCTTCATAATCATCAAGATCAAGGTCGTAATCATCTAACTCATCTTCAAGCATTTCCTCAAAGTCAACACTATATCCTTTATTGCTAAATAGTAAAGCAGGTTGTAGACTTAAAGTCTCATCTAAAAGTGGGATGTCCGTAATTACTCCTATATGAAACCCTATTTTAAATTTAGTTTCAGGTTCTTCTCCAAAGTCGTTGTCAACATCAAATTTCATGTTACAAACGTTACCACCTGCTTTAATTCCAAATTTAATTTGTGCAAATGTTTGAACTGAAAAAATCAGTCCAACTACGATTAATAATAATTTAAATCTCTTCATTTTTAGTTACTTTTTATTTCGCCTTACTTTATTTTTGGGATTGTTCAGGTCAAATTCTTATCCCGCTATGACTAATTTTCAAATGTGTGCATTTTCAGACTTTTTATTTTTTCCGATTAAGTAGGTCGCTTTTCTGTTTATGCTGTCGTTTCCTAATTGCCCATAACAAGGGTATAAGAATTTTTGCCCACATTCAGATTATAAAAATCAAAATAATCTATGTTTTGAGAACTCATACTAGCACCATAACCAGCATTAATATTAATATGTGCTCCCTAAGCAAAAAGGTTATTTGCAAATAGGCTTATTGCAAAAACCATTAAAACTGCTTTTAAGTAATACTTTTTTTTCATAATTCTAAATTTTAGTTAATAATATATTTATTTTATGATTTGTAAAGATATAAAAAAAATTGGAAAATCAAATGAAAAAAATCCTTTATAAATATTTGTGTTTAGGATGCCCCAATGCGGAAAACAAAAAGGGAGTTATTAATAACTCCCTTTTTTTAGAATAATTTAGTGATTTTGTTTTATTTCCCACCAAAAAAATATGATACAGAGACATTAATAACTCCGTTAGTAATTTTATAATCATCCCTGTCATCATCACCTTCACCACCCCACTTTGGTGTTAAATTTGTTAAGCCTAATTCATAACCTGCATTAATTAATATGGGACCTGTTTTAAATCCAAGACCAAAACCCAAGCCAAAATTTAATGCTGTCAGATACATTGTATCTTCTTCATCATCACTCTCATCAATTTTATTTTTAAATTTGATTTTAATATCGTCCTTTTCTGTATCACTATCACCATCATATTTAACAGTAAAATCCCATTTTTGTTTTCCCATTATTCCGTAAGCCAAATATGGTCCGACGAAAATTTGTATCTGACTTTCTCCGATAGCAATACCATAAGCTACGTTTACAGGAATTTCAAGATAACTGGTACTAAATCTCATATATCCATCAATATCAACATCTTCAGGAGCCATTTTTTCAAGATCAAACGCAGTTCCTTTTCCTGTAAAGAATAATCCCGACTGAAGTGCTAATGCATCGGTGAATTGAAAATTAATGGCAATACCAACTAAAGGAGCCATACGCATCTTAACATCAGGTTCTTCACTAGATTCCTTGAAGTTAAAAGAACATTTTGCTAAGTTTAAACCAACTTTTGGTCCAAAACTAATTTGAGCTATTGTACTCAAACAAAAAACCGTTACTAAAGTAACTAAAAGTAATAATTTTTTCATAATGTTAATTTTTTGGTTAATAATAAATTTATTTAATAATTTGCTAATATATTAAAAAAATTGGAAAATCAAATGAAAAAAATGCAAAATAATATTTTGATGTGCTAAACATAGATATTTATAGTTATTCAAATTAGAGAGCAAATAAGTTTTATCAGGACATCAAAATATTATTTTGCCAAAAAAAAAGCCCCTGAACGGGGCTTTTTTATTTAGGTTAATAATCCTAGTTCCAGGGAATTTGCCACCAAAGATGGGTTCTAAAGTTATCTGGTCCCTGAGATGCAACAGCAGCACTGTAACTTGCTCCGTTCAAATCTTGTTCTTCAGGTGGATAATATAACCTGAGAGGAACAGTTGTGAGGTCAACAGCTGTTGAAATGAAAGTATAAACTGTATCAGTAACACCTTCTATGTGGTATACAACTTCTGCACCAGGTAAAATCAATACATTAGGATAACTTGTTCTGTTGTATTCAAACCATGCCTGTAATCCTTGCGGATAAAGAGCAATATACTTTTGTTCTGCTATCAGCTTCTCAGCATTTGCCGGATCCCAAGCAACAGATGCACCTGCCATATATTCATCCATTTGAGTTGGAGTGATTGGCTCAGGAAGAATATTAGTATTATTACCATCAATTCTATACCATCCGGTTTGGGTTATTGATGCTAAATAATTCCACCAATCCATTGATGTTGTGATAGCATCATAATATGCTTGTTCTGCATTACCTGCAACGCCAAGTGAATTATATGCTTCAGCTTTGATAAATTCAACTTCATCGTACAGCATAAGAAATGTAGAAGCTGTAGGTGCATAAATAATATTACCCGGCATTGAAACTACATTATTAGATATTGGAGTAGCAGCAGCAGGTTGCATACCATAAGGGAATCCAACATATTCAGTTAAATCATTTGGCAAATTTGCATAAAATCCAATTCTTGGATCATTTTTGCCTTTCAGAAATTCAATCAGAACCTGGCTAACTGCAAAGTCTGACCTGATTTTCTGGTTTTCATTAAGAGGATTATTGTTTGGAACACCATCAAAGTATGTAAATACTGCGTTATCATCAATACTTCCAAACGGACCTGAAGCTAATGCTTCTTCAATTGCAGCTTTTGCACCTGTAGGGTCAACTTTTGACATTCTAATGCCGAGTCTCATCTTAAGTGAGTTGGCAAACTTTTTCCATTTTGCCATGTTACCATTATAGATGATATCGCCAAGAATTCCGTCTTGGTCTAATTTAATCAGGTCTCTTGCAGCAGTTACTTCTGTTAATAAGGCAGCATATATGGCTTGCTGCTTGTCATAACCCGGAGCAACATTTTCAGCGCCTTTTAATGCTTCAGAATAAGGTATGTCGCCCCATATATCAGTAAGAATCTGGAACATCCATACTTTAAGTATTCTGGCTGCTGCAATTTGATTGTCGTTTGCACCTGACGCTGCCGCCTTATCTTTAGTTTCAGCATCGGTGTTTAGCTTAATTATTCTTTCCAGGTCTTCCAGTCCGGATGCATAGAAATAGATCCAATAGTTGTTAATTACGCCATCACGCATTTTATACCGGCTTTCGTCAGTATAAGAAGTTTGTGACCACATCTGGCTGAAAAGCATGCCAAGTCTGCCGTTCCACCATTCATCCCATAAATCGGTACACATTGCTTTTTGGGCTGAAGTAAGTAAATATGCGGTAGGAACGTCTGTAGGCTCATTTGGATTGATATTCATAGTCTCGAAATCCTTTGTACATCCCCCGAACAGGAAAAGTACAATGAAACTTAAACCTATTAATTTTTTATGTATATTTTTCATTTTGTTAATATTTTTTGTTAATAATAAATTTATTTCCTTTTATAAGTTGAAGCTTAAATTAAATCCCCAAGTTCTTATACTTGGTAATTGAGCTCCTTCAATTCCCTGAATGTTACCTGAGTTGGTAGCTTGTTCCGGATCAAAATGTTTGATAGCAGTTCCGAAAGTCCACAAGTTACGGGCAATAAATGCAATTCTTACATTTTCAAAAGGAACTTTTTTCAGTAAGTTGTCTGGTAATGTATATGAGAGGCTTAATTCACGTAGCTTGATATAGTCGCAATCAAATACGTCCATTGCAGCAACAAAATAGTGGTTTAAGCCATAAGATTCGGCATCCAGAACTTGTGTGTTTGTAATGTATGTACCCGGATTGTTGGGATCTTCCATAACACCTTCAAGAATAATACCATCTTCACGGATATTATTTTCAATAGTTTCTTCCAACATACCACTATACATACCAAACATGTATGAAGTTGAGAATATCTGACCACCATTACGGAAATCAAACAGGAAGCTTAAATTAATATTTTTCCAGGTTAAGCTGTTGTTAACACCACCTGTATAGTTTGGCATAACATTTCCGAGTGGTACAACTTCGGAACTCCTTTCATACATACCATTTGCATTAACAAATCTTTCACCATCTTTATATACATAATCCCTACCTAAGAGTGTACCATAAGGTTGACCAACTGTTGCATTAACCGAAACGCTGAACGGTGCATTTACTAAACGATAATTGTCAATACCTTCCATAAGTTCAACAAGTTCGTTTTTGTTTTGTGACCAGTTGACAGTGATATCCCATGTAAAATTTTTCATTTTTACAGGAGTACCGGTTAATAATATTTCCCAGCCTTTATTTGTCATTTTACCTGCATTAATTATTTGTGAACGGAATCCTGAAGATGCTGAGATGTCAACATCAATAATTTGGTCAACAGTTTCCATGCTATAGTAAGTAACGTCAACTCCAACTCTGTTATTTAAGAATTTAAAGTCACCACCAACTTCCCATGAAGAAGTTCTTTCAGGTTTAAGGTCTGCATTATTAAGAGCATTAGGAACAGTGTATGACGGATAACCTCCAAAGTTATCCCTGGCAGCATAAGTAGAATATAATTGGTATGGATCAGTGTCGTTACCAACCTGTGCCCAACCTAATCTTATTTTACCAAATGAGAACCAGTCAATTTTATTTAATACATCTAATTCAGTGAATATCCAGCTTGCAGTTACAGATGGATATAAATAGGAATTGTTATCTTCAGGCAATGTAGATGACCAGTCATTACGTAATGTCAAATCTAAATAAATCATACTTAAGTAACCCAGTGATGCACTACCGTATATACTGTTGATTTGTTTCTTTGATCTATAGTCGTCAAGTGAAGCTACATCCTTTGAGTTAGCAAGGTTATAAAAGTCAGGGATACTCAAGCCACCCTGAGTTGCATCTACATTACGATGATATATTCTTGTCATTTGGTTAGCACCAAGGTTTGCTGCTAATGACAAGTCTTCGGTTAAATATTTATTGAATTGAAGCAAAAATTCCATATTTGTTTCGGAAAGTTGTCTAATACCTTCTTGATATCTGGGTGTTTCGTTAGATCCAACGGCTCTTCTTTCTTCTCTTCTGTCAGTATAGAAATCTTTATTAATTTTACCTGTGATTTTCAGCCAGTCAGTGAATTCATAAGTAACACCGATATTACCATAGAACCTGTCTCTTTGGTCATTTTCGTAGTTTTTATAACGTGTCCAGTATGGATTGTCAGTGTATTTTGGAAATGGGTTATCCCATGAAGTCCTGTTCCATGTATTTTGCGATCCGTCAGGATTAATCCAGTATTTTTTCATTGCTTCCTGATCCCAGTTACGGTGGCTCCATTGATTAAATTCCTGCATCATATTATCACCGTCATATCCGGTACCTGGTCTGCCGATTGCTTTGTTTTGAACATAATTTATAACTGTGAAAGCAGTAAGTTTATCTCCTAACTTAGTAGAACCGCTGAAGTTAATAGAGTTTTTCTTTATTTCGCTCTTTGGCCATATACCAAATTGATGAATATTGGTATATGACAATCTAAAGAAAGCTTTTTCGGTACCACCCGTTAATGCAATGTTATTTGTCCATGTTTGACCTGTTCTGAAGAAATCTTTAACATTATCGGGGTGAGCTTCCCATGGAAAATTTTTACCGTAAGCTTCCGGAAAAGCATCTGAATATGAATACCATGGTCTTACCATTTGTCCTTGTCCTAATTTTGGACCCCAGCTTTCATCAACTGCATAATGAGGAAGCAGGTCGTAAGAATCTGGTTGTCCGTTATGAGTTCCCGTATAGAAACCGCCTGTACGGTTAGGGAAGGCATTTGGTGAATCATGATGGTCGCTGTACCATAATGTGTCAAATCCATAACCTCCACCATATTCATTTTGGTAGTTTGGAAGGATTGCAACACGTTCAAAGGTTAGACCTGAACTTACGCTAACGCCGATACCTTTTTTACCGTCTATAGCACGGGCTTTACCTGTTTTAGTAGTTATCAGGATTACACCGTTAGCTGCGCGCGAGCCATAAAGAGCTGCAGCTGTTGGTCCTTTAAGAATTGAAACAGACTCAATATCATCAGGATTGATGTCATTTGCCATGTTACCGTAATCAAAACCACCGGCACCTCTTGCCTGTCCGACAGATGTAAAGTTACTGTTGTCGAATGGGATACCATCAACAATGAATAATGGCTGGTTTTCGCCATTTACTGAGGATGCTCCACGAATAAGGATTCTTGAAGAACCACCCATTGCACCGGAAGAAGAAGCAATTTGAACACCGGAAACCTTACCTGATAATGCGTTAATGATATTCATATTTCTCGCTTTCTCTAATTCTTCCGATCCTACATCCTGAACAGCGTAACCAAGTGCTTTCTTTTCCCTGGTAACACCGAGAGCTGTAACAACTACCTCTTCCAATTCCTCTAAACCGGGTTGTAATTGTACATTAATCACGGTTCGGCCACCGATTTCAATTTCTTGTGTTACCATACCAACATAAGAGAAAATAAGAGTAGTGGCTCCTTCAGGAGCTGTTAACTCATATTTCCCGTCTAAGTCGGTAGTAGTACCAACCGAAGTTCCTTTTACAATAACTGTTACTCCCGGAATTGCAGTCCCATCATCTGCATTGGTAACAGTTCCTGTAATTGTTGTTTGTGCATACGCAACTTGCAAGCCAAAAAACAACATGGCTGCAAGAAAAATAGTAAATTTTCTCATAATTAAAAAAATTTGGTTAATAAAAAATTTGGTTCATATATTTATTCTATAATTAATTTGCCGCATTACTGTAAAATTAAAAAAATAATCCGGTGCATTAATTTTTCAGAGTGCAAAATATAAAAAAAATGGAGTATTAACAAAAAAATTAATAATAATTTTACATTTTTGCAATATTTAATATGTTAGAAATATATATATGTTATGATAAAATACAGATAATAAGATATTTATAAGCCTATTTAGAATCATTAAAAATAACAGTATTATAAAATTCTTGTAGTATTAATGTAATGAAAGTGATATATTTTGTAAACGATAGAATATCACATAGTTGTAAAAAAAACAACACACAGCCTGTGTGTTTGAGGCTTATTATATATATTTAATGTATTAGGATTAAATTAAAACCAATTAATAAATGATAAGTGCCATGTATCAGTGATATGTTTATGACATGTATTTTAAATTTTTTGCATACAATACAATAAATAGAACGGTAATTAGTAATCCTAAAAATGGAAATTCAAGTGAAGGAGCAAATATTGAAGGAATAATAAGTAATATTATTTGTGCAACAGTATAAATATGAAATCCTATTTTTTTTAGTTTCCACATTTGTATTGCTCCGAATAATGAAACTGAATAAAAAATAAAACTTATAATAAAAAATTCAACCTTTAACGACAAAAACAAATCTATACCCGGAAATGTCAGTTCTTCACTTTGAGCAATTTCTATAAATGAATCATAATTGAGTGAAATAATCAGATTGGAAAATGCTGCCAATCCGCTTCCTATAAAGGTTAAAATACATAAAACTGACAAAAACTCCGGTCTTTTGTTAGTTTTCTGCGAACCGTACTGATAATTAGAATCTTCCATAAATTGAATTTCAGATATACAAGTTGTTACAAGTTGCGGGTTGCAGGTTACAAGTTAAAACCTGAAACATGTAACCTGCGACACGAAGTTAGCCCGTATGGGAAACCTGTAACAAAATAAG
>JADFUO010000195.1 GCA_015222115.1 Bacteroidota bacterium
ATTTTAACAGCCTAATTTCAAATATCCAAACTTGTCCGTATGGATTTCTAATTTCTGAACATGAATTTTTCTAAAAATTATAAATAACAGAAAATAAATTAACTACAAAAATATAAACACATGAGAATAAAGAAAATATTAATTTTTACAATCGTTCCTTTGATATTTGTGATGATGTCAACTTCTTCCGTATTTGCCTGTTATGCAGTGATAGCAGGAAAGAAGGCAACAGCAGACGGATCGGTATTATTTGCCCATAGTGAGTTGAATTCCGGTATCAGATTCCTGAATTTCCAGGTTGTACCGAGGATAAAATATGAACCGGGTGCAGTAATTCAACTTGCTAATGGCGGCACATATCCTGAAGTAAGCGAAAGTTATTCATTTATCTGGTCTGAAAATTTTGGTTCAAGAGGCAGTGATTCATATATCAATGAATGGGGAGTTGCTTGTGCCAGTGATGGTACACGAACCATTGAAGATTCAAGGGAAGAGTTAATAAAGCGGGGAGACATAATTGACGGCGGTATTGGGTACATGTTAAGGCGCCAGGTTGCACGAAGGGCGAGAACAGCAAGAGAAGGTGTACTGATTGCCGGAGAATTAATTGAACGCTTCGGATGTAATTTCTTGGGTGTAACGCTTGTTATAGCCGACCCCAATGAAGCATGGATATTATCAATGGCAAGGGGACAGCACTGGGTGGCTCAACGGGTTCCTGATGATGAGGTGGTTGTTTTGGCAAATGTTAACATAATCGGTGAAGTTAATTTGAAGGATACAAATAACTTTTTAGCATCACCCGATTTAATTGAGTATGCAATAAAAAGGGGATGGTACGACCCGAAAAGCGGTAAGCCTTTCAATTATAAAAATGCATACAGCAAGCCCGGTAAAGGCTGGTTTGATATTAAATATGGTTGCGATTCAAGACAATGGCGGGGTCAATGTTTGGTTACAGGGGAAAACATCCCGATACCAATTAAAGGAAACCTTCCTTTCTCAGTTAAAGCAAATCGTAAAATGACGGTTCAGGACATGAGGGATATCCTGAGCGACCATCTTGAAGGAACCGAATTTGATAAATCCGATGGTTATAAATCAGGCTCGCCGCATGATAAAATGAATTCGGGCGATGGATGTATTTGCAGTCAGCATAATCAGGAAGCCGCTGTATTCCAGTTGAGAAACTGGTTGCCACCGGAAATTGGTTGTGTTTACTGGAGAACAACCGGTGCGTCATGTTCAAGTGTTCTTACACCATGGTATTTGGGAATAACAGAAACCCCTGAAATGTATTATCATCAATATGATTTGAATAAAAATTTAACTGCGGAGTTTCATTTTAATCCGCCCGCAGGCACGTATGATTATAACCCTGAAAAAGCATATTGGATATTTAATACACTGGAAAATTTGGTTGACCTGAATTATAAAAAAAATATAAATAAAGTGCGGGAAGTTTGGAAAGAATATGAAGAAAAAGAATATGCTATGCAATCGGTAATTGAAGAAACTGCTCTTAAATTATTTAAAGAAGATAAAGATTTATGCAGGGAATTTCTGACACTTTATTCAGGTGCTCTTGCCATTGAATCTGTTGAAAAAGCAAAAAAGATGATCAACGAATTAAGAACCAGTCTTTTTGGGTCATAATATTAATTATTACTTTTGAGCAGCATTTTAATTAAAAACAAAAAATTAATGGCAGAGATTACTCTGTTTTTAATGAGCAACCAATTGTTTATGCAGTAGTTGTCAGAAAATAAACTTATGATGATCCTGATTGACAGGCAGTTGCCGATTCGCTTGTAGCAAAGTATCAGGGTCAATTATTTATTTGGAATAGTACACTTTATGATGTGCAGGAAGC
>JADFUO010000196.1 GCA_015222115.1 Bacteroidota bacterium
GTGAAATTCCTCCAGAGATTGCACATGATTTAACGATAAAAGTCCTCAGGATGCGCAGTAATACAAAGATATTGCAGGAATTTATTAAGAAAGCACCATTATCATTACTAGCATATGCGATGAGTATTTGCAATGAAAAGTCAAAGATGCAGGCACTCATGGCACGGTTCGAGAAAAGCATTGGTTCAGTACTTATTCCGAATTTAGTATAGGAGTAGATTATATGTATTACCCATATTTCAGGGGAAAACAATTTGAACTAATATTACTTCGGGATAATGCTGAGTTTTTAGCTCAAAACAAGATCCATCCTATTATTGAACCGGTAAAAAGTAATTTTAAAGCGTTAGAGCGTGCAATGAAAGCTATTAATGAAGAAGGAGGCGATTGCACCCTTATTGTAAACCCTCAGGTTGGCCAGAAACCAGTACTAACAACCAATATATTGAAAGAATTAATTGAAAAAGATTTTAAAAAATATAAGAATTTATCATTGGGTTATATGATGCACCCGGAGTCAAACGTCTCTGATTTAGTCACCCTTTTAAGGAAATATCGTAGCTTTTCTTTTACTATTCTTCATTACGGTTATACAAACGGCAAAAAAATGGCGGACGCAATTAAAACTTTTAATAATGTTAAAACGCATGTTTTTATTGAAGGGTTTGCGGGGAAACTTTACCAACGGCATTTAAAAAGAGATGATATTAAAAGAATTTTAATAAGAAATGGTTTTAAATCACAGAAAAAAAATGCTCACTATCCTCCAAGTGAACATTTTTCAGATTTACACATAACCTATCCAGAAGAAGGAATGGATGGATTTGGTGACTATTTAATTGTTGGGGATGATTACACGGAGACCGGAGGTCCGGCTTATGCTGTTGCCATTCACTTAACATATCTTGGTGCTGATGATGACATGTTCATTTATCATTTTATTTCAGACCAAACAGATTCTCCAACAGACCCGGGGGGTAAATTCTTAGAAGCACTTGCGAAATTGGCAAAAGAGATAAACAAACCAAAATCTTACATATACAAATCTAAAGCTTGCTTGGAATATCTTGAACTTTTTCAAAAGCAGCATTATCCCGGACTCGGATATGTGAAAAAACTGTCCATGCAACATCATATCGAGTTGATTGCTGAATACATTAGTCGAGCGAGTTGATATGTATTGTTGTCCTAATTGTTTTTCAGATAATTTTTTACAAAAGCATATTGCCGCTGTCAGTAATAAAAAAGGGAAATGTTCCTTTTGTAAAACAAATAATGCAACACTAATAAAGCCAGATGTATTATTTGATCGATTTGAAACTCTATTGAATTTGTATGAAACAGATCGAAATGGGGTTGCAATTAATGAACTTATACAAAATGATTGGAATGTTTTTGCAATTACAGTAAAACGGATTCAACAAAAGTTATTAAAAGCAATTTCATGCAACAAAGATTTATTCAAAGTTAAATATAAACCTGTATTTTTAAAAGATAAAAAAAATGTAAAACAATGGGAAAAGTTTAGAGAGGAATTAAAGCATAGAAACAGATTTTTCCCAAATAATGCACCGGATAGAAGCCATCTAGAACCTTTTGGCAAGTATATCGGCTTAATTCTCAACAAGGGTTCGCAAAAATTCTACAGAGCGAGGATTAATATTACAGATAAGCCATATCCTCTTTCAAAAATGAGAAAGCCGCCAGAAAAAAAAGCGACAAATGGCCGTGCTAATCCAATTGGAATACCCTACCTTTATGTTGCATCAACAATTGAGACCGCAATTTCAGAAGTTCGAGGTTATAAAGGTGAAATTGTTACAGTTGCTGAATTTCAGATGAAAAGTAATCTCGAATTGGCGGATTTGCGAGATCCTAAAAACACAATTAGTCCTTTTGAATTAAATGATGAAGATGAATTAGAACTTATTTATAAAAATATGCCTTACCTTACTTGGGAATGAGCTGTCAAAACCAATAATACCACGTGAAGCTAACCTAGAATATCTACCGAGTCAATATCTTTGTGAATTACTTAAGCATATAGGCTTTCATGGAA
>JADFUO010000197.1 GCA_015222115.1 Bacteroidota bacterium
AGCATCGTGGATCAAAATAATCTTATCTGACTTTTTGGGGCTGCTAATTTTTGAGTTGATATCATTAATTGATTTCAGATCGTATATTTTAAAATCTTCTTTAAAATATTTAAGTTCATCAATAATTTCTCCTTTTTTATTAATTACCAGTGAGCCTCCGTCAAACAGCAATTCGGTTTGGGCACCGACATGATTAACGTAAAATAATGGCAATTTATATTTTATAACATTCTGAGATAAAATACTTTTTCTAATTTCTGCCTGATTATAATTAAACGGAGATGCAGCAATATTTACAATAAAATCAGGATTTTGTTTATAAAGTTCATCCATCGGATTGATGGTATACATCGGGTCATTTCCTATGTTCCACAGGTCTTCGCAAATTGTTAATGCTATTTTATATCCTTTATAATTAATTACATTAAATTTTCTGTTTGGCTCAAAGTAACGGTATTCGTCAAAAATGTCATAATTGGGAAGTAAAGATTTATGATGGCTTGATCTTACTTTTCCATCACTAATAAATATTGCAGAATTATACAGGTTTTTACCACGTAATTCGGGATTAAACACAGGTGAGCCGATTATTGCTGCAATATCAGTACATTCTTTTGCAATTGATTCAATTGCCAGTTTGCATTTATTAATAAAATCGTCAAACTCAAGAAAATCACGCGGAGGGTAACCCGAAACTGCCAGTTCGGCAAAAATTATCAAATCGGCTTTTTGCTGTTTTGCCTTTTTGATGGCATTTTTGATTTTTGATACATTGCTTTCAAAATTGCCGATAAAATAGTTTATTTGTGCTAAAGCTATTTTCAATTGTAAAAAATTTATGGTACTATGTTGTTTTTTGGCTAAATTATTATTAAAAAATAACCCCCACACTTATCTCAAGAAAATTATTAATAGCATGGTTATTAATATCCGGATCGATTGTATTTTGATCTTTTAAGACATCAGTAAATCCGTTATCAAAAGTAAATCCAAGGGTCAGGGCTGTTGAGCCACCTAAAGAATATTCCATACCAATGCCTAAAATCAATGCCTCGCGTACAGCCTTAATTTCATTTTGAATGTCATCTTCTGAATTTACATCCTCTTTTGTTGAAGATCGAAAACTGTCTTTGGCTTTTGCACCTATCAGAAAACCCGTTGACAAACCAATTTGCCCGTAAAACCTTACCTTGCCGAATTCTTTGGTTTTCATTTTTAGGGTTATAGGCACTTCAATATATTTTAATCTGTATGTTCTGTGTAAGTTGCCAATCACTGTGTCAGTATCAATAATTTCTACATGAGGATAAATTAATGTACTGTATAGATATGTTACATTAAACCCTGTGGTGATGGCATAGTTTTCCATCAGATGGAATTCTGCAATAAAACCCCATAAAAACCCCACTTCAGTTCCATCATTTTCATACCCTTTTGAATCGGATTTCATCCATCCGATATTTGGAGCTACTTTAAAACCAAATAAAAATGGTTTTTCCTGTGCAAAACCTGTTTTAAAAATAAATAAATTTGCAATGATAATTAATAGGATAATCTTTTTCATCTTATAAAATTTTTATCAAAATTAAACAATTCAGACAAATATCATAAAGTTTGTGAAAAAATCAGGATAAGTTTTTATACATTTGTCAAAATTATTAACCAAAAATTTAAGTTATGAGAAAATTAGTTTTAACATTTGTTTTGATTTTTGCGTCAAGCATGATTTTTGCACAATTTACTTTAGGTCCTAAAATCGGGTATAATACTTCAAAATTATCTGTGGACCAAAGTGAAATTGAAACTTCATTAAAAAACAGCTTTCAATTCGGGATATTTGCACGAATAGGAAAATTTGACAGCAAATTATATGTACAGCCCGAAATAAACTGGTTAACACAGGGTGGAGTATTTAAACAACCTTCTTTATCAGGCGGAATATCACCTTTTGAACAAGAAGTTAATTTAAAAACCGTTCAGATACCTGTTATAATAGGGTATAAAATAATCAATCCTAAAATAATAAATATACGAATTCTGGCAGGACCGGTAGCTTCAATCGTTACAGATAAAAATATTGAAAGTGAAGATATTAGCGGATATATTAAACCCATCGAAGATGCTAATATAGAAGACCTGATATGGAGTTTACAAATTGGTGCAGGAGTTGATATACTGATGTTTACGATTGACGTTCGTTACAATATCGGCCTAAACAAAGTTATAAAGGATATTACCATTGATGGCAAACAAGTAACATTTGCTTCAAAAGTTAGTGGATTCAGTGTTAGTTTGGGTTGGAAGATATTTTAAGGGGTTATATTGCCTGTTTTGGGGGAAAATAGAAAAATAATTTTTATCAGTGAAAATCTGTGTAATCTGTGGCAAAAACACAAAGAAATACTGCCACAGATTTCACAGATTAATTTAATAATAAATAACAGAGATAAGGGTTATATTAAAGAAAAAAATGATCACTTAATATGAAAACCAAATCCCCAATATTCCTATTCTTTATTATATTCCTTTTTTTTTCTTGTAATTTTAACAAAAGAACGGATATTGATGTTTCTGATGTAAAAATAAAAGATGTTAAGATAAAAAGATATGGAAAAGACCTGTTTGAAATAAACCCTGACAACATTAAAAATGAGCTGAAACGCCTTGCAAAAAATTATAAATATTTCCTTGATGCGGACCTTGATGACACTTTGAATATTATTCAAATCCATGAATATATCACCGACCCAAAACTGATTGAAATTTACAATAAATCCATAAAAAAATATCCCGAATTAAATAATCTTGAAGATGATCTAACCCTGGCTTTTAAATACTATAAATACTATTTTCCTGATAAAAAAATACCTGAGGTTTTTACATACATTTCCGGTTTACAATACGAATATCCGGTTCAATATTTTGATAATATCTTAATTATAGCATTGGATTTATATTTAGGAAAGGATTACATTCCATACAGACAAATCGGACTGCCGGCATATAAAATAAAACGTATGGAAGAAGAATACATAGAGAATGATTGTATGAAGGAAATTGCAGAAGTAAATTTTTTACAACAAGAACCGAAAAGAACTTTTCTTGATGAAATAATTAAAAAAGGAAAAGTATTATATTTTTTAGATGCGGTTATTCCTCAAACACCCGATACTGTTAAGATTGGGTTCACATCAAACCAATTACAATGGTGCAGTGATAATGAAGCAAATATCTGGAAGTTTTTGATAAACAATAATATTCTTTTTTCGGCAGATTATCAGGTTATTAAAAAATTCACGCTTGATGGTCCGTTCACTGCCGCCTTTTCAAAAGAATCTCCCGCAAGAATCGGGAATTGGCTTGGTTGGCAAATTGTTCGTGCTTATATGAATAAAAATAAAGATGTTACCTTAAACGAATTAATGCTTGAAACCGATGCTCAGAAAATCCTGACAAAATCAAAATACAAGCCAAAAAAATAGTTCAATTATCTTATTTAATTTCTGAGTTTTTAAAAATATTAATGACATTTATAATTTTTTGGGATAAATGTATAAATATTTAAATCTGAATTTTTAATAGTTTTAATAAATATTTTAAAATTGTTACTGTTCACCTTTCTATTTGAACATTTGAATAATAGAATAATAGAACATTTGAAAAACGAAGTAAAATGAGAGAAAAGAAATATGATATTGAAGAACGGCTAATTGATTTTGCTGTTGACATAATATTTTTTGTTGAAAGTTTACCAAATACAAAATCAGCAACTCATCTCGGAGGACAATTGTTACGGTCAGGTACATCTCCATCATTAAATTATGGAGAAGCAAAAAGTGCTGAGTCTAAAAATGATTTTCTTCATAAGATGAAAGTATGCCTGAAAGAATTGAGAGAGTCATACAATTGCTTGAGAATAATGCATAGAGCAAAAATTTACAAATCTGAACAACGAGTAAAAGAATTGATAACCGAATGTAATGAATTGATTTCAATTTTTGTTAAAAGTATTGAAACAGCATCAAAATCAAAACACACTTCTTAATTCGTTGTTCAAATGTTC
>JADFUO010000198.1 GCA_015222115.1 Bacteroidota bacterium
CCACCGAGATATTTCATCAGAAATGCTTTCCCTTCCATCACTCCCAATCCGCCCGGAGGTGTGCAATCGCCATCGCCAAGTACACGGGTTGAATCACTAACAACAGCTACCAGATTTCCCCTGTTTGACAGTTGAAACGAGGTGTCATTATCATCCCTGATTGTTGTAGAAATTTTTGACACACCAGGAGTGTACCAAACATTAAACCAGTTAAAGCCCGGAACTGATGCCTTTGGGATAACCTGTATCTTCCCGCCGTAAAATTTATGTGCTTTTTCTGCTAATCTTTTTAAAAACAGTGTTTTTGCTTTTGCAATTTGCTCTTGAGTGAAATTTTCCGGAAAAACTTCATTAAGATTGTCAAGTGTTAAATTAATTTCTTTCATTGTATAATTTATTAAATTTAAAGCTTTTATGAATAATGTTATGATTTATATTTAATTGAAATTTTTTTGAGGGCACAAATGTACAACATTCCGATATATTAAAATTAGTTTATGAGAAGAATTTTTGTAAATTATATTAATAACTTGACAAGATTGTTTTAAAAATCTTATCCTATGTTAATTTATTAATCAATAAAATCAATTATCTTTGCTTTATTAATAAAAAATATCAATTTATTATAAAATAAAATTTAAAACAAATAAAAATGAAAAGAATTTATTTAGGAATTATATTACTTGCAATAATTGTTGTCTCCTGTAAGAAAACAGAAGATAACCAGCCAGTACCCGTAAACAATATTGAAGTACGTTTACAAGCTATTATGGATTCAATTATCAAAAACACCCATGTGCCTGGTTTGGTAGCAGGTATCTGGGCGCCTAATGAAAATGTTTCATTTATCTATACAGCAGGAACATCTGACCTTGAAACAAATGCTCCAATGAATGAAAACATGATCTTCAGAATTGGAAGTAATACAAAAACTTTTACAGTTACTGTATTACTTCAATTAGTTGATGAGGGAAAGATCGCGCTAAATAACAAATTATCAGATTATCTTCCTGATTTTCCGGATGCAGATAAAGTAAGCATCGAGATGTTGACAAATATGAGAAGCGGGATTTTTAATTATAGTGAAGCTGAGGAGTTTTTCGCGGTTTTTGTAACCGATCCAACTCATTTTTGGACAGCGGAAGAATTAATTGGTATTGCAAAGGAACACGATTACTATTTTGAGCCTGGTACAGATTTTCATTATAGTAATACAAATACAATAATAATTGGACAAATCGTCAAAAGTATAACAGGTAATTCTCTGGAATCGGAGATTCGCAGCAGGATTATTGATGAGCTTAATCTGGTTAACACAATGTATCTGATTGGTGGAACCGAAATTCCGGGTTTCCATCCTAAAGGCTACTATTTTGGTGAATATGATCCTGAGGCACCGGAATGTTCCGAGCTTTTTGATGCGTCATGGGCTGGGCCAGCAGGAGGTATGATTTCAGATATTTTCGAATTGTCTGCTTATGCCGAGGCTCTTAGTGGAGGATATTTTCTTTCAGACACTTTACAAAACCATAGAATAAATTGTCATGAAATATCCGGATCTGATAAAAAGTATGGAATGGGTATTTTTAGTTATGATAATTTCTATGGTCATAATGGTGGCTATCCTGGATTTACATCCCTGATGATGAACTCACCGGACAGGAATTGTACGATTATAATTTGGTACAATTGCCAGTTAAGTGATGCCGATCCAACAATGCTGCTATCAGTTGTAACCAAAGCTATTTATCCTGACCTTTGATAAACTGTGGAAAGAGTAATTGTCTAATGGCGTGATATTGAACTTGAATATATCGAAAGAGTGTTGCTTAATATTGAAAAAATAGAAAATCAAGAAAATTATATTTTGTTTTTATTAAATGACAAAAATAGTCATTCTCACTGGTGCAGGAATAAGTGCTGAAAGTGGCGTAAAAACTTTCAGGGATAGTAACGGGCTGTGGGAAAAATACAGGATTGAGGAAGTTGCAAGTCCGGTTGCCTGGGCACAGAACCCTGACATGGTACTGGAATTTTACAACCAACGACGAAAACAACTGTATGAAGTTGAACCTAATCCTGCCCATTATGCTCTGGTTAAATTAGAAGAAAAATTTGATGTTCAAATAATAACTCAAAATGTTGATGACCTGCACGAAAGAGCCGGCTCAAAAAATATTCTTCACCTTCACGGAGAATTGAAAAAAGTAAGAAGTACTGTTGATGAAAATCTTGTTTATGAACTCGACCATTGGGAATTGAAAAAAGGGGATAAGTGCGAAAAAGGTTCTCAACTCAGACCTCATGTTGTTTGGTTCGGTGAGCCGGTTCCAAACATAACCAAAGCCATGCAGATTTCACAGACTGCCGATATTTTTATTGTGATAGGAACATCATTAAATGTTTATCCTGCAGCAGGATTGATAAATTACATTGCTGCAAATAAACCAAAATATTTAATTGATCCCAACGCCGCTAACATTCAAATGATTTCAAATTTAAATATCATCAGGAAAAAAGCAGGTGAAGGTGTACCGGAATTGGTTGATGAATTATTAGGTAAATAAGTTTAATCCCGAATACTAAGGATCGGCGATGTTAAGAATTTGTTACAGGTTGTAAATTGTGGGTTGTAAGTAAAAACCTGAAACACAAACATATAAACCATTTAACAATGAAACCATGAAACAGGTAATCGGAGATCATAATTCGTAATCCGTAACTCGTAATTGCGTGTATTATATCCCACTTATGTAGTTTTAGTTTTATCCAAAAGATTCCTTCGGAAAACTTGTTTTAAAAACAATTTGTATCTTTATAGAAAAAAAATCATGACCGACCACAATTATCTTATAGAGAAAATAAAACAATTTTGCGATTATCAGGAAAGGTGCATATCGGATGTAAAAAATAAATTATCTGAATGGAATGTTCAACCTGCAAAAATTGAAAAAATAATCCTGGAGTTGCAAAAAACAGATTTTATTAA
>JADFUO010000005.1 GCA_015222115.1 Bacteroidota bacterium
CCATTAAGTGAAGCTTTAAAATAAAATGTTATTGAATTATTCTCTTCAAATAGCCTTATAACAACAACATACTTAGCGTAGCGAAGCTACAAACAAATTAGCTTAAGTGATAGTTAATAAAAAGTAAGCAGTCGGCAGTCGGCAATCGGCAATCGGCAGTAGGCGATTAATAGACTGAGGACTGAGGACTAGGGATTGAGGACTGGGGACTAAAGACTGATAATCAAAAAACCAATACTTTGCTAAAAAAACAAAGTTTTACAGGATAATAGTAAACTGAATAATTTTTTTAATGAAAAAATACATATTTTCAATATTAACATTTACAATAATCTCTTATGTTGCTTCCTCGCAGGAAATAGTTACCGGTTTGCAGATAAATCCTGTAATCAAAAAAGTATTAAAAAATAAACAGGTACAGGAAAGTTATTTAAAATCAACAAAGTTAAAAGAGATAACTCCAATACATTTACCTTTTTTTGATGATTTTCAGTCTAAAAGTATCTTTCCTGATACAGCCCGCTGGATTGATAATTACGCTTATGTAAATTCCGATTTTCCTTTATTTTCAGCAAATATTGGAGCTGCAACTTTAGATGCTATTGATGAAACAGGTTCGCTTTATCCTGATGCAAGCGTATTCCCGTTTATTGCCGATCATCTTACATCAAAACCAATCCGACTTGATTCAGTATTCAGTCCGGTACAGGCAGCAATAAAAATTGAAGATTCATTATATTTCAGTTTTTATTATCAGCCACAGGGACGCGCAAACGCACCCGAAGCACATGATTCTCTTGTCCTGGAATTTGGTTACTATTCAGGTGATTCTGTTTTTTCTTATGTTGATTCAATATGGATTACCCTAACCGAGACTTTATATCCGGGTGATTCAATTTTAAGACCTTGCGATTTGCCAAATGATTCAATCTGGATTCTGATTTATGACACACTTTATGCCGGATGGGAAATCCGTTTGCCCTGCGATTCGGTTTATATCCTTCAAATAGAATGGAACCGGATCTGGAGTTCACCCGGAATGACTCTTGACACATTCAGAGTAAAATATGGCACATATTGCAGACAGGTAATGATACCAATTACCGACAGTGCAACTTACTTTAGAAAAGATTTTCATTTCAGATTTTTTAATTATGCAAGCCTTGCCAGTGAGAATCTTCCAAGCTGGCGAAGCAATGTTGATGAATGGAATGTTGATTATGTTTATCTGAATATTAATCGTACGCAAGGAGATACTATTTACCGTGATGTAAGTTTTGTTGAACGCGCCCCATCAATGTTGAAAAAATACCAGTCAATGCCATACAATCAGTACCGAAAAAAACCAACAGTTGAAGTACGCGATACTTTACGGCTTTATATCACCAACTTAGATACAACAACTTTTAATACAAGTTATAAATATTACCTGACAAGCGAAGACGGAAGCTTCAGCCGTATCTATGATGGCGGAAACTGTAATTTGCCGCCTTTTTATAGTTTCGGTTACCAAAATTGTGAAACCTGCCCAAAGCATGCCTGTCCTGTCAATCATTTCTTATTTCCGTTAGGAGGTACAGACGATAGCGCAGCTTTTGAAATCAAACATGTGATACTGGGTGATATTACTGCCACAGATACAATTGGAGATACTATTTATTTCAATCAGAAATTTTATAATTATTATGCTTATGATGATGGCACTCCTGAGGAAGGCTACGGATTAACTCCGGCATATTCAAAATTAGCATACAGGTTTCAGCTTAACGAGGCAGATACACTCAGGGCTGTTAAAATGTTTTTCAACCATACCCTGAATAATGCAAACGAACAATATTTTTATTTAACTGTTTGGAAAGATAATAACGGACTACCGGGCGAAGTAATATATAGCAGTTATAGTATAATGCCTGTGTTTGAAGATGGTTTATATGAATTTCATACTTACTATCTTGATTCAATAGTTCCGGTAAGCGGTGTTTTTTATGTTGGATGGATACAAACAACCGATGATAATCTTAATATCGGATTGGACAGATATAATAATGCACGGGAAAATATTTTTTATAACACTTCAGGTGAATGGATGGGTTCACTTGTAGAAGGTTCGCTGCTCATAAGGCCTGTTCTTGGTAAAAAAATTCACGATTATCCTGTTCCTCCGGTTAAAAGGTCCAATACACTTATTATCCAGCCAAATCCTGCAAAATCAGCTTATTTTGTTAAGTTGTTAATACCAAAGGATTTCTGTTCTTTATCAGATTATGATGATTTGATTGTCAATATTTTTAATCTATACGGACAATCTATACTAACATCCCGGTTTAAAGAAAACTTTTACATCCCACAACTTTCAAAAGGAATGTATATTGTTAGAGTTATTAATACGAATAATAATAGTTCATTGGTTAATAAACTTATAATCTCACAATAATTTAATTTTATCAGACACTAAAGGATCACGCCCTTCGGCTTCGCTCAGGGTGACGATTGTTGCAGGTTACGGGTTGCGGGTTCTATCATTCTGAATACTGATTTATCGGCATGAACCTGCCTGACGGCAGGCAGGGAATTTGTTGATTATTTGGGGATTACGAATTAAGATTTGAGAAGTTAACGATAACACTTTAACACTATAGCACTATAACACACAAACACGTTAACACGTTAACACATTAACACATAACTAATTTTAATCCAATCATGACTAAAAAACCGGATTTCTATGATGAGGGCAATGAACTGTATGAACATTTTCGGTTTGTTGTGGATAAAGGTCAGGCACTGCTCAGGATTGACAAATACCTGATGAACAGGATTGAAAATGCTTCAAGGAATAAAATACAAAACGCAGCTAAAGCCGGAAATATACTGGTAAATAATAAACCGGTAAAACCAAATTATAGGGTTAAGCCCGATGATATTATTTCAATTGTACTGGCTTATCCTCCAAAGGAAATTGAAATAATTCCACAAGATATTCCTTTAAATATACTTTACGAAGACGAAGATATTTTAATTGTTAATAAAGAGGCAGGGATGGTGGTTCATCCGGGATATGGAAATTGGGATGGAACTTTGGTAAATGCTCTTCTTTATCATCTTCAGAATTTTTCTTATAAAAAAAGCCCTGACGAACAAGTTTTTCTGGTACACAGGATTGATAAAAACACCTCTGGGATTTTATTGGTAGCAAAAAATGAACTTGCCCAGGCAAAACTTGCTAAGGAATTCTTTGATCACACGGTTGAAAGAAAATATGTAGCACTTGTTTGGGGTGATTTTAAAGAAGATGAAGGAACAATTGAAGGTCATATCGGGCGAAGTTTAAAAAACCGAAAAGTAATGACAGTATTCCCTAATGGAGAATATGGCAAGGAAGCAAATACACATTACAGGGTTTTAAAGCGATTTGGTTATGTTACTTTGGTAGAATGTAAATTAGAAACCGGACGTACTCACCAGATACGGGCTCACTTTAAATATATTAAACATCCATTGTTCAATGATGAAACTTATGGCGGAGACCAGATATTAAAAGGAACTACTTTTACGAAATACAAGCAATTTATCCAAAATTGTTTTAAAATATTACCACGACAAGCCCTGCATGCCAAATCACTTGGTTTTAAACATCCAATCTCAGGAAAATATCTCAGCTTTGACTCGGAACTTCCTGAAGACATGAAAACCGTTATTGAAAAATGGGAGCAATATTCAAACTATAAAAATAACCGATTATGAAAAAAATCATTTTTACAATTGCAGTTATTTTTGCCGGAATAACTATTGCTGATGCCCAAACATTTAAAAAAGGCACAAACGCTATTAACATTGGAATTGGCTTTACTAATACATTATATGCCGGATCAGGCTATAGCCAAACAGTTCCACCTATTTCAACTTCTTATGAGTATGGTGTTACAGACCAAATCGGTGTTGGAGGATTTATGGGTTATTGTATTTTACAATGGAAAAGCATATATTATTTTAATAATGTATATTATCCTTACGGAAATACTTATTCATATTTCGTAATCGGTTTAAGAGGAAATTATCATTTTTTATCCAATAATAAATTTGACATTTATGGCGGAATGATGTTAGCTTATAATATTGTTTCATCTTATGATTATTATTGTGATGGTCCCGGCATATATGATCCATATTCAATTGTAACAGAAAGTGGACCAAGAATATCTGTTTATGCAGGAGGTCGCTATTATTTCCTAAATAATATAGGAGTTTTTCTTGAATTAGGCTGGGGATGGACTGTTTTTAATACCGGCATAGCAGTTAAATTTCAAAAAAATTAATCATATAGCCTCTATATTTATTTATAACGTACTGCTTAAAATAAATTCGTGTCTTAAAAATTAGCTTTTTTAGTCCAGTCTCATCATTTTATTAAAGAGATTTTATGTGTACTATTGAAGTTTTCACTTCTTATATTAATAAAATACATTCCATTTGAATTTTCAACAAGATATAATTTTACAGATGTTGAAGTTATTTCAATTTTATAATCTGCGACCATTGCTCCCACGTTATTAAATACTGATATATCTATTTGTTCATTTGATGTATTTCCTAAAAATATTTCAATAAAATTTTTAGTGGGATTTGGCGAAACGGTTGGTTTAACAGAAATATAATCTTTCTGAACAATAGTATCAGAACTTGTTTCATTTTTTATAATTAATGAAACATCATAGTTGCCAAAGGCATCATACTTAATATTTGAAGGGTTTTGTCCGGTGGAGGATGATGGTGTTCCTCCTTTAAAATTCCATAGCCATTCATTTGGGTTTCCAATTGAAACATCAGTAAAATTAATTGAGCCGCCAACAAGAATAAGCGTTGTATCGGCTTTGAACATTGCAACTAAAACGGTTGAATCCAAAGCGGTTCCATCCAGATATAGAATACCTGTATTATCCGGATCAAGCCATGGCTGTAATCTTATAGAATCCGTTAAGCCGTTTAATTGCCAATGATAAGAAAATTTACCGTAATAATCGGGACTATATAAATTAATACACGAAGCTTGTCCGCCAGTCAGTGTTCCGACAATTCTTCCTTCAGAATCAAATATTGGAGAGCCGGATGAACCGCCTTCGGTAACACCATGCCCGTTTTCGGTAGCTGCCCAAACAACTTTCCAGAACATTGCATCAGTCACAACAGTAGTTCCATCATAAACCGTTGAAACCAAAGTTTGATTATAAGTTGAAATTTTCTTTATATCACCTGCCGGATGATGTATTCCTGTTCCGTTGCTGCTTGCAGTATTTACTCTGTTCCAACCATTAAAATACGGATTATAATCTTCAGGAACAGCATTATTTAAACGCAAAAGTTTAAAATCAGAACCAAGACTTATATTATACACAGCTTTTGCTATAAGTGTAGCACCAACCATTGAATAAATGGGAGGTTCTTCCGATGGATCAGGACAGTCGGCGGATTCGTAATTAAAATAAAATATCCACTGGTTAAAATCAGAAGTGCTGGCATAAGGACCACAATGATTTGCCGTTAAAAAATAAGGCAAAAAATCCTGTCTTACATTGTTTACCAATGAACCCGTACACCAGCTTAAGCTTGCACCATCTTTTAAAAGTATTCTGCAAACTCCTCGTTTTTGGTCTTGCCAGTTATCACCTTCAGGGCAATTAACATTTACTTCACAAGGACCGGCATCACCAAAATCTTTGTCTTTGTCAACAAATACCGGATTAACAGAACGGTAAGCATAAGCAATTTCCGAAATATTTATAACAGGTTTTTCTTTATTTTTTTTTGGTTCAAAATATTCTAAAATTACTACATCTCCTTTTATTAATTCGGTTGCAAAAATTCCGGTCTCATTATTGTTAAATGAAGTAAAGGCACCAATTACCTGTGTTTTATCTTCATTGTATAAAAACAGTTTTGAACCTTTTGGTAAATAAAATTTATCGTAATAAACTCCAAGTGCAAGAGCATCTTTACATTTGATTTTAAGCCGCCAAATCCTGCCACCTTCCACTAACTTTGTCCATGTTCCTGAATTATTAATATTTATATCAACATCTATAGTGACAGCAATCCGGTAAGGATTAAATTTATCTTCATTAAGTTTATCTTCCTCTAAAATACTTTTCATATCAGGTTTGGTAAGATTTATTTCCTGAAAATCCTCTGATAATAATACCTGATTAAAACTCGGAGGAAAACCACCCTGACTTATCTGAGCTAATAATTGATAATTAATATGTATCAAAATTCCAATTATGACAAAAAAGAAAATTTGATTTAATTTCATATTTATAAATTTTATTTTGAACAAAGATAAAATTTATTCAAACAAAAAATACACTCTATTCTGTTTTTGTATTTAAATAGTTGATGGGTAAAGGTTAGGAAGCCAGTTTGATTAAAAGGTAGACAAGCATGAAGCACATTATTCCATTTTTCCAGTATAAATGTTTCAGGTTTCAGGTTGTCATAATTTTAAAATGATCCAAAAAGTAATAATAAAACAACCAGGCCGTAATGAACTAAAACCGCAACTCAAATAAATATAAAATAATTTTGTATATTTATGCCCTATTACGCCAGCAAATTAATTTATTCATCATTTTAAAACAAGAGATATGAATAAAATTACTTTAACCTTGGTAGCTCTGATACTTGCTGCGAATCGCCAGGTCAATAAAGCATGTTCGATTGTTGACTTTTTAGTAAAAGAAGCCCTCGATTGGTTGGAAAACTCAATCTACAAAGGCGTTATCAATTATCCATTCTTTTCATATTACCTGCACTGGTTCGAAAATATTTGTAAAGAAGAGCGATTCAAGAAACTCATGGAACTGGTATAATATGAATGGGAAAACTTTGATTAATGAAAGAATATAGAAAACTCGCCGCCATCATGTTCACCGACATTGTCGGTTATTCCGCTTTGATGTCGAAAGATGAAAAGCAGGCAATGAATGTTCTTGAAAAAAACAGGGAGATTCATAAATCTGCCATAGAGCGATTCAACGGTGAATACATTAAAGAAATTGGTGACGGAACCTTATCCATTTTTCAGAGTTCATTCGATGCGGTCAATTGTGCTATAGAGATTCAGAAAGCGTGCTGTAAGGAATCTTCCTTATTGGTTCGTATCGGGATTCATATTGGCGATATTATTTTAAAAGATGATGATGTTTTTGGGGACGGGGTAAATATCGCTTCAAGGATTGAGGCAGCGGGTGAACCAAGTGGTATTTATATCTCAGGAAGGGTTTATGAAGACATCAAAAACAAAACGGAAATTCATGCAGAATTTATTGGAGAAAGAACATTTAAAAATATTGACCATCCTCTAAAAGTATATGCTTTACGGGAAGGTGGACTTACTTCTTCTCAAAAGTCTATACCTAAATCAACCAGATTTTCCAGGTTAAAAAAACGCAAATATGCAGTAATAGTAGGAGTTGTTTGCATCTGTACCATTTTAACACTATTAATTATTAATCTTATTAACCAAAAAGACTCCCTGAACCTCAATAAAAACCTTATAGCAGTGGCTGTATTTGAAAACCAGACCGGTGATGAATCGCTGGATCCTGTTGGCAGGATGACCTCCGACTGGATAACACAAGGAATTGCCAGTACCGGATTAGTATCTGTTATGCCATCATTCAAATTAAAAACAATCACTGAAATTCATCAAAACATGGATGGTATCCGCTCTGTGGCTGAAGAAACTACTGCACAAACCATCATTACCGGTGTCTTTTATAAAGAGGGGAATAATCTTCAATTTCACGCTCATATTGTCAATGCACGGGATGGAGAAATTTTAAACGCAGTCGGACCGATTAGTGGACCAGATGATAATCCGTTAAAATCAATCGAGCAATTGAGACAAAAGATAATGGGGGCTCTGGCTGCTATTTTTGATAAAAAATTCAAAAACTATTCAGACAGAACATTAAACCCTCCATTATTTGAGGCATACAGGGAGTTCTTACTTGGAGTAGACCTTTTCTTTAACTATGAATACGAGCAAGCCATTCATCATTTTTATTTGGCTGCATACATAGACACCAATTATTATTTGCCTTTGCTTTGGGTAAATGGAGCATATTTAAATTGTCAAGAATATCGCAAGATGGACTCATTGTGTCAAATATTAGAAAAACATCGGACATACTTATCTGTTGGAGAGCAACATCATTTAGAATGGTTAATTGCAATACTTCAAGGTGATCTGGAAGGTGCTTATAAAGCTGCATGCAATGCAGCTTCATTCTACCTTATTTTCGAATATCAAAAGGCTCTTGATGCTCTGAATGCAAACCGCCCCCTAAATTCTATAGAAGCTTTATCCGAACTGGAACCGGACTTATTGCATTTTCCAGGTTGGTACTGGGAGGTTTTGGCACAGGCATATCACATATGTGGAAATTTCAAAGAGGAATTAGCAACTGCGGAACGGGGACGTGAAAAACATCCAACATTATTTTCAGCATATTGGAATGAATTAAAAGCACTTGCGGCATTAGGAAAAATAGAAAAAATAAATCAGCTAATAGCAGAAAGCCTTAACCTGTCAAAATCAGAAGATTGGACACCAGGAACTCCCGGATGGCTAATGTTGATAACAGCACAGGAATTGAGAGCCCATGGGTATCCGGAAGAGGCAAAGAAAGTAATCGAGCGCTCTATCGAATGGTATAATACCCATTCAGCAGATGAATACAGGTATGACTTGGCCTCGGCGTATTATGTGGCAGAACGATGGGATGAATCACAAAAGTTATTTGAATTGCTGGTAGAAGAGGAACCTGAAAAAATAGAATATTTAGGTTACCTGGGAGCTATTGCGGCACGGAATGGAAAATTTGAAGAAGCTAAAAGGATCAGCATGTTTATTGCAGATTTAGACCTTCCTTATTTATTTGGAGAGGATTCCTACTGGAGGGCTCGGATCGCTGCTGCGATAGGTAATAAAGAACTGTCAGTTCAATTGTTACGCAAAGCCATTGCACAGGGAATTCGTATGTGGAATTACGATATTCCCATTTATGAGGCAATGGATTTTGAGTCTTTAAACGATTATCCACCATTTCAAGAATTGATCAAACCCAAGGAATGAAAGAATAACGCAAGTTAGCCGCCATCATGTTCATCGACATCATCGGGTATTCGGCTATGATGTCGAAAGATGAAAAACAGGCAATAAACCAGGAAATAATAAGAATGACGGAAAAAGATTTTGTTTTCG